>JBDONV010000076.1:0-6872 GCA_039831165.1 Nautiliaceae bacterium
TTTCGTAGGGTCAACTCTTTTAGCGGCACCCATAGAAGATATGATTTTAGGATAAGATTTTTTAATAAGAGCTATCTTTGCGTTTAAGTCGTCTATTGCATCAATTACTATATCATAATCTTCAATGTTTAATTTTTCAATATTTTCAGGAGTTAGTTTCATATCAATAGGCGTAATTCCAGGATAAAGTTTAGAGAGAACTGTTACTTTTTTTTCACCTAAAAATTCGCTACCTATTTGGCGGTTTTGATTTGTAATGTCGTATGTGTCAAAATCCACAATCGTTATATTTTTTACTCCGGAGCGGTAAAGACAATCAAGAGCATATCCTCCAACTCCTCCGACTCCGCATATTAATACTTTTAAATCTTTTAGTTTTTCGAATTTTGAAAAAAGCTTTTTACATCTGTCATATCTCAAGTTTAAGCCTTTTAGCAAGATTTTGAATATTTTCAAACTGAGGTGAAAATTTATAACCTTTATACAGTTCGTCTATGTTTTCTATTGTATAAGATTTATCAAATATTACACCTATAAATTCTCCTATATTCCAAACACCATATTCGTAACATTTATCAATAATTTTATTTTTATTTTTCAGGTTTAAAATATCGTTTCTTAAAAATTTTCCACGATTTATATTGTTGTAAATCAAATCCTCAACCGGATATATTTCACTGATTTCGGGTATTATAATTTGAATGGCGGTGTAATTTTTATATCTGTAAATCCTTATGAATTCATCTTCATTGAAAACGTTTAAATTTTCAAAATTCCAATTGCCTTTATTGAAATATGGTCTTTTTAAAAAATTTGAATGAACATCTCCACTTAAATCTATAAAATGCTGTGTTAAATTTAAAGGGCTTTTTATATACTCGATATCATCTATAAATTTTCCTTTTTTTTCCAATCCTGTTTGTAAGAGTTCAAGATATGCCTTTTTTACAGCGGTTTCTCTATCCAAATCACATCCAAAAGCCAAAATAATTTCATCGTTTTTTATAAAACTAGCAGCCATAACAGGGTATTTATCGTCTAAAGAAGCATCATATATCTGAATGTTTGCCGAGTTGAAAGGATGGTCTATTTTTGGAAGAGGAAGGCCGTATTTGATTACTTCATATTTTACAAATCTTTCTATTATTTCCGTTTTTGCATTGTAATAGGCTTTTTTTAAATCAAAATGAAACGCCATTCCGTTACTCGCATACAGATTATGAATGATATTTATAGGAAAATAAGTAATTTCGCCTGTTTTCGGATTTGTAAAAGGAATGGAGAGAATATCAAAAACATCGGAATTAAAATCAAATAAATCTTCTTTTTCCAGCTCTTTTATTTGATAAAAATCATATAAATAAGAATTAAGAAATTTATCGGTAATAAGGGCGTCTGGATATAATCCGTTAATATAAAATTCTTCTAAAAAATTCCTTGTAAGCACTCTTTCACACATTTCTCCATACGCACTGATTTCCGCTTCTTCTTTAGTAAATCCTTTTCCAAAACTTTTAAAAGGAAGGTTGGAAGAGGTAAGAATCGTTTTATAAATGTTTTCAAAGAGTTTGGTTTCTTTTTTTGTTTGAATATTTAAATTTTTTAAAAGTTTTTCCATTAAATCTCTTTTTTTAATATTTCAAGCGCTTCATATCCCGTCATATCAAGTTTTATAGGAGTTATTGAAACATATCCTTCTTTTATTGCGTTAAAATCACTGTCGCTTTCTTCTTTAAAAGCCAAAGGATGAAGACCTATCCAATAATATTCTTCACCTCTTGGATTTTTGTGTTTATGAGCGTCATTGCCATAAAGTCTGTATCCGAGTTTCGTGGCTTTATAGCCTTTGATTTCTTTCGTGTTTGGTATGTTTATGTTTAGAATATGTCTATGAGGAATAGTTATTTTACCGTCAATTACTTTTTTTGTAATATTACGCACAACTTTTTTAGCGTTATTCCAGTTAATTTCACTTGGGGGATTATCGAAACTTTTGAGTACCTGAGAAAAGGCAATTGACGGAATGTCATGTAAAGCCCCTTCCATCGCTCCGCCGGCAGTACCAGAATATGTGATATCTTCTCCCAGATTTGCTCCGTGGTTAATGCCGCTTAAAACAATATCCGGTTTGTTTCCTTCAAAAAATTCAGGAAATGAAAGATAAACGCAATCAGTCGGTGTTCCGTCATCGAGCTTATAGAAATTTTTATCAACTTTTATAAATCTTAAAGGTTTTGTAATGGTTAAAGAGTGGCTACAAGCACTTTTTGGAAAGGCGGGTGCTGCTACGTAAACATCTCCTAAATCCTTAACAGCGTCTATTAATACTTCAAGCCCTTTAGCTTCATATGAATCATCGTTTGTTATTAATATTTTTTTCATTTACTTCCTTTTGTATAATTTCATAAAAAAAGGCATCTTATGGATTATTCAAAATACCTAAGAGATGATATATCTTTTAAAATTTTATCAAATTATCCTTTTGCCGGCAGCGATATCGAAAATGATTTTGAAAAGTTTAAGAAACGGTTAAAAGATTACGATGTCGGAGTTTGGGTGGATGATGAAAAAATGGATTTAAAAAGCGTAAAAGTTTACAACTCTTTGGGTGAGCTTTTAAGCTGGGAAGATGTGGTACTTAATTACTTAAAAGCGCTAAATACATTTATGAGGGAGCAAATTGGAGTATGTATAAATAAAAATATACCAAGAGTTCTTGATAACGAACTGACTTATTTAATAGTCCAAAGAAAAGATTATAAAGATTTTCATGATAATTTTTTTATTGCTGTAGAGGGGGAAATTATTTTTCCTATGATTTCAAAAGAATTTGATATAAATTTGGCTATTATAAAGCTGGTAGAATGGAAAAATCGCGCTGGGATTAAAAATTTGATAAAATTTCAGCAAATTAAAAAAAAGGATGACAATGGCAAAATTAGTACTGGTCAGACATGGAAAAAGTGAGTGGAATAAACAAAATAGATTTACAGGTTGGGTAGATGTTGATTTGGCGCCTGAAGGAATTGAAGAGGCAAAAAAAGCGGGACAAAAATTAAAAGAAGCGGGATTTGCTTTTGATGTCTGTTTTTCAAGCTACTTAAAAAGAGCTATTAAAACAGGAATAATTATTTTAGAAGAGCTTGATTTGTTATGGATTGACCATCTAAAAGACTGGAGATTTAACGAAAGACATTATGGAGCGCTTACGGGACTTAATAAAGATGAGGTAAAAAAAGAAGTGGGAGAAGAGAAGTTTTTACTTTATAGAAGAAGCTATGACGTACCGCCTCCACCGCTTAGTGAAGATGACCCAAGACATCCAAAATTCGACCCTAAATATAAAAATTTCCCAATAGAACTTTTACCAAATACTGAATCACTTAAAGACAATCAAATAAGAGCTATGGCGGCGTTTCATGAAAGAGTAGCCCCACTGTTGGTAGAAGGAAAAGATGTACTTATTACAGCTCATGGAAATACGATAAGAGGTATGGTAAAAGAACTTGACGGAATAAGCGATGAAGATATTCCAAAATTTGAAATCGCGACTGGAGTTCCTAGAGTTTATGAATTTGATGAAGCACTACACGTAAAAAACGTTTATAATATCGATTAAAGTCCAAAAAATCATTTGATTTTTTGGCGTATAAAAAACCAGCTGCCAAATAAAGAACTAAAAAGATTAATACTTACAAGCATATAAATAATAACTATCTGATACGTAACAGCCTTTAACGGGCTGGCTCCCGCTAAAAGCATACCCGTGGTAATTCCGGGTATTGCCACAACCCCTATTGTCTGGAGCATATTGTTTACAGGTATTAAAGCCGCTTTTATAGCTTCACGTTGCATAATTTTAAGAGCTTCGGTATATTTTGCGCCTATTGCTACAAAAGCTTCTATTAGTTCACGCTGTAATTCAATTTCTCTTTTTAATCTTTCAATGGTTAAAGTATAGGTATTAAGGGCGTTTCCGATAATCATGCCGCTAATTGGAATGAATTCATTTGGTTTTAAGGAGACAATTTTAAATACGATTAATATGCTTAAAATTATTAAAGTTGAGAGAGAAAGGGTTAAAAAGGCCGCTTTAAAAGAATATTTTGTTCTTTTTTGAGCTATGTAAGCTGAGTATAAAAGCATAAATAGAACTACAGGAATGTAAAAAATGGGGTTTTTGATTTGAAATAAAAACCCTAAAACAAACCCAAGAGCTGTTAGTTGTAAAAGAGCCCTTATTGAATTTTTAAGTATCTCTTTTTCTATGCCTATTTTTAATTTATAAGTAATTATTGAGGGAATTAAAACCAAAACAAAACTTAAAGCTATTAAGCTAAAATTCATAAAACGCCTTTTTGGGTGGAATTTTAGCATAATGATTTGATACAATTTCTATAAAAAAGGCAGGGTATGAAAATACTTGATATTAATAACCCGGGATTTAGAAAAGAGTTTGAAGAAATTTTAGCTCGAGGTAAAATGGATATGGCAAATGTAGAAGAGATAGTAAAAACTATTATAAAAGAAGTAAAAGAGGAAGGGAATAAAGCCCTTTTCAGGCATATTTCAAAATTTGATAAATGGGAGCCAAAAGAAGATAAAGATTTGGAAATAACGCCTGAAGAGATGAAAAAAGCATACGAAAGTCTTGATAATGAGTTAAAAAAAGCCCTTCATTTGGCATTTGAAAGAATTAAAAAATATCACCAAAAACAGCTTCCAAAATCATGGCTTGATTTTGAAAAAAACGGCACTATATTAGGACAAAAAGTAACTCCGGTAGATAAAGCCGGCGTATATGTACCAGGCGGAAAAGCGTTTTATCCAAGTTCGCTTCTTATGAATGTAATTCCGGCAATTGTCGCCGGAGTTGAAGAAATAGTTGTAACAACTCCAGTAATAGAAAACAAACCAAATAAACTTCTCTTAGGTGCTCTATATATTTGCGGATGTCCAAAAGCGTATAAAGTAGGGGGAGCTAGTGCAATTGCCGCTATGGCTTACGGGACTGAGAGTATTCCAAAAGTAGATGTTATTACAGGTCCCGGAAATATTTTCGTAGCAACTGCTAAAAAACTTGTATACGGAGATGTTAATATTGATATGATAGCAGGACCTAGTGAAATTGGTGTTATTGCGGATGAAAGTGCGAAACCTCACTACCTAGCAATTGATTTATTGTCTCAAGCCGAACACGACGAAATGGCGAGTTCTATTTTAATTACTGATTCAAAAGAAATAGCCGATATGACGGCGATTGAAGTTGAAAAATTTTTAAAAGAGCTTGAAAGAGAAGATATTGCCAGAAAATCTATTGAAGAGAGGGGTGCTATTATCGTAACAAACGATATAGATGAAGCGATTAACCTTATGAATGAAATTGCTCCAGAACATCTTGAAATTATGACAAAAAATCCTTTTGAGTTACTGCCGAAAATCAAACATGCAGGTGCTATTTTTTTAGGAGAATATACGCCTGAGCCTATAGGGGATTATATAGCCGGACCTAATCATACCCTTCCGACGGGAGGAACCGCTAAATTTTATTCACCTCTTAATGTGGAAGTATTTATGAAAAAAAGTTCAATTATTTCTTTTAGTAAGCAGGCAATTAAGGAGATGGGCAGGGAGTGTGCCATCCTTGCTCATACAGAAGGATTAACAGCTCATGAAAAATCAGTGTTAGAGAGACTTAAGTGAAAGACGCTTTAGAAAACACGGTTGATTTTTTTTTAAATTTTTTGCCAAACCAGGATTGGTTTTTCCTGGTGTATCTTTTTTTATTCTTCGTTTTTTCAGTTGGGCTTATATACTTAGGTTCTAAAACCTCGAATAATAATATTAGTATTGATAGTAAAGGAAATAAAAAAGAGCTTACTATTGATGATTTATTAAAAATAGCTTCAAATCCAAAATCTAAAACGGCTGATTTATTAAGCGCTTTAATGCTTTTTAACGAAAATTTTAAGGTAGAACAGAACGAAAAAAAATCTATTGAATTTTTTGAAAAAGTTCTAAATCATAAAAATAGAAATAAAGCGATTTTTGATTACTTTCACGGTACAGTTTTACCTTCAAATTTAAAATATAAAAATAAACTTGATGAAATAGAAAGGAAAGCTTTAAATAAGTAAAGAGAAGAGATTAAACTCTGTCTCTTAAGTTTAGAGCGGCGATAACCTCAAGATATTTGTCGTGATCTTTTTTCTTAAGATATCTCATAAGTCTTTTTCTTTGTCCAACTAATTTTAATAAACCTAGTCTACTTGAATGGTCATGTTTGTGAGTTTGTAAATGTTCGTTAATTTGATTGATTCTTTCAGTCAAAAGCGCGATTTGAACCGCAGGACTTCCAGTATCATTTTCATTATTTCCGAATTTAGCGATGATTTCTCTTTTTTTCGCCGAATCCAAAGCCATGTTAGCCTCCTGATTGGTAAATTTTGAAATAGAAGTATACATAACTTTTAAATAAAAAGCAAATATTATGATAAAATTTTAAAATTAATGTCAAAAAGGTGTAAAGTGAAGCACGTAATAATATTTTTATTTTTTGTAGTTTCTCTTTTTGCAAAAAATATTTTGATAATAAACTCTTATTCCGTTAAATTTCAGTGGACTAAAACCGAACTTGAGGGTATTTTAAATGGGCTAAAAGATAGAAAAGACATAAAGATTTATATTGAATTTATGGATACCAAGGTTTTTAGGCCGACTCCTGAAAGACTTGAAAGTTTTTATTCTTATCTGAAAAATAAATATAAAGGAATCAAATTCGATGTTATTATTACGACAGATGATAACGCTTTAAATTTTGTAAGAAAATATAAAAATACGCCACTTTTTAAGGATGCAAAAATATTTTTTAC
>JBDONV010000029.1:0-1928 GCA_039831165.1 Nautiliaceae bacterium
ATTGGAATAGGAATAATATTAAAGGAGGTCTTTTTAAGCTCTTCTTCCATTTTTTTAAGTTCTTTATAATGAATATCATTCTTATCTTCGCAAGAACAGTAGACTATGGTATTTTCATTTATAAATCTGGCTAACGTATCAATATGAGAGTCGGTGTCATCTCCTTCTAAAAAACCGTGATTTAACCATATTACATTATCCACAAACAGTTCATGCTTTAAAAATTCTTCTATTTCGTCTCGTGTCATAGGATAATTTCTGTTTTCTTCCAAAAGGCATTGTGATGTTGTAAGTAGCGTTTTCCCATTTGTATCGATACTACCGCCCTCAAGTACAAAATTGTAACTTTTATGGATATTAAAAAGTTTTCTTGAAATGAGATTGTCGTAATTTGCCGGAAATTTAAGTCCCCATCCGTTGAATTTAAAATCAAGCAATTTTATTTCGTTATTTATTTTAACGCTTATTGCACCAAAGTCCCTCGTCCACGTGTCGTTGTTTTTGACTTTACGAAAAATAAAATTTTTGTGTTTTAGGTGAGATATGGTATTTTCATCTTCATAACAAATTAAAACTTTTTCATATTGGGCGATTGCGTAGGCTATTTCAGTGAATGTATTTATTGCTTCTTCCAAACAGCATATCCAATCTGTATTTTTATGAGGAAATACAAGCTGAACAAAACTTTGTTTTTCCCATTCCGGTATTAAATAATTCATTTTTATTCCTTGGTAAAAATTTTTGTGATGAAAACTGAAAATATAACTGCTAAAAATAGTCTTAGTCCTATTAGTATCCAAACATTCGCTCCAAATATTACAAATAAAAGAGGGTCTTCTATTAAAGAATGGGCTATCATAAGAAACGTTCCTATAAAAAACAGCTCTTTTTTATTTAAAGACTCTTTTTCCTTTATTAAAATACCGGCTCCATAAGTAATTCCAAGAAGCAGGCCGGTAATTAAAGAAAAGGATGCGTTTAGATTTTTATTTTTAAAAACCGTGTTTTTTATAATTTCCATAACAATAATAACAAGACTTATTAATAAAATGATTTTTATGGCGAGAACGGAAGCGTTTTGAAATGATGTTGTTATCATATCCCAAAAACTTTGATAATGAGGCAGTGTTATCTTTTTTTTTATGTCTTTTCCTTCTATAGAAAACGGCAATAATTGAAAAATCCATACCGCTATGAAAGCCACAGATATTCTGAGGACGGTTGAGTATAAATATGAAAACCCGAGTTTTTTCATAATTGCGTTTTCAACCGGTAAAGAGTGAGCCACTCCCAAAAAAAGCCCAAGAACAGTCCATTCATAAGGTGACAGGTTTAAAGGGGCCGCAAACGCTATTGCGGGATATAGTTGGAGCAGCATTCCGGCGGCGAGAGAGAGTGATAATTCCGGAGATAATCCTATAAGGGATGTAATAGGTTCAAATATAAAAGATATTTTTTGAATTACACCGAAATAAATAAGAATATCCGCAATAATATAAAACGGGATTACGAGTTTGAGGATTATTAAAGAGGTTTTAAGTATATTTTTAAAAAGCATGGGAAAAGGAGATTAAATATCCCTAGGGTCCGCTATTTTTCCTGCAATTGCGCTTGCCGCCGCAACGGCCGCATTAGATAAATAAACTTCAGACTCTCTACTACCCATTCTACCTCTAAAGTTTCTGTTTGTGGTAGCAACACATCTTTCACCGTCACCCAAAATGCCCATATATCCTCCAAGACATGCACCGCACGTAGGGTTTGCAACAACCGCTCCAGCGTCGATTAACGTATCGATAATCCCTTCATGTTCTGCTTGTTTATAGATTCGTTGAGTAGCCGGAGTTACGATAAGTCTTACTCTTTTGTGGACTTTTTTGCCTTTTAAAATTTCAGCCGCCGTTCTAAGGTCGCTTAGAGTTCCGTTT
>JBDONV010000154.1:0-1913 GCA_039831165.1 Nautiliaceae bacterium
TAACTACAAAGGTTTTAAACTTGCCGCGAGGGTTGACCGTATCGATTTAAAAAAAGACGAGATAGTTTTAATTGATTATAAAACTTCAAAAAGTGCCGAGGAGAGTGAAAATTATCCGTATGAGCTTCAAACCACCTTTTATTTTCTGTGGGCAAAAGAGAATTTTAAGGGTAAAAATATAAAAGCGATAATCTGGGATATTTTTAATTCAAAAAAAATAGAAGGCGTTATTAAAAGCCAGACGCTTGATGAGGTTTTGGAAAAACTGCCAAAAAGAGTAAAAGAAGCTGAGGACATCGTATATCAGCTGGACGGAAAAGAAAAAATAAAAACTGTTGGTGAAATTTGCAGATACTGCGAATATAAAACTGCATGCGGGAGAGAATGATGAAAAGATTATTGGCTGTAAGTGCGAGTGCGGGAAGTGGAAAAACGTTTAGGCTGGCAAACAGATACATTTCTCTTTTGAATTTGGAGTCCCCTGTGAATATTGTTGCGATAACGTTTACGAATAAAGCAGCAAATGAAATGAAAGAGAGGATTGTCAAGTTTTTAAGAGAGCTTGGAAATGATGAAAATGTGGTGAATATGATTTGTAATGAAATCGGTATAAGCAAGGAAGAACTTTTAAAAAGAAAAAATAGGCTTCTTGATAAATTTTTAAAAGGTAACGTGAATATTCAGACAATTGACTCTTTTATCAATAAAATTTTGAGAAAATTCAGTTATTTTGCCGGTATAAAAAGTAATTTTGACATAGGCACGGTTGAGAGTGAAACGGTTTTTCAAAATTTTTTAAAGCAGCTTAACGAAGAGGAATTTAAAAATTTAGTGGAAATCGCAAAAAAAGAGGAAAAATTCAGTAATCTGGTAGATTTGTTTGAAAACTTGTATGAAAAAGACAAAGAACTTCAAAATATCAAAATCACTCCAAAAACGATGCCTGATGATAGTAAGGCAAAAGAGGAGTTTTATAGGCTTAAGTATTATATACTCGATTCTGATGCCAGTAAACAGGCAAAAGGGACATTTAATATTGATTTTTATGATGTTTATAAAGCGAGCTGGTTTAAAAAAGAAAGTTTCAATTACTGGCATTTTAGAAAAGTGTATCAGGAATGGTTCGATGATGTTTTAGATGAACTGCACAGCTTTTTTAAGGAATATTTCAGTTATATCGAATACCGATTTTTTACGAATCTTTTTTATTTTTACGGTAAATATAAAAAAGAAAAGTGGAGAATCAAAAAAGAAGAAAATATCCTTGACTTTAAAGATATCGAACATCTTGTATATACCCTTTTGAGAGAAGAGGAGTTAAATAGGGACTTTTTATATTTCAGGCTTGACAGCAGGGTTAACCATATTTTAATGGACGAGTTTCAGGATACTTCCATTATCCAGTGGGAAATTTTCGAACCTATAATTGATGAAATCGCAAGCGGAATTGGAAGAAGTGAATTTAGGAGTTTTTTTTATGTAGGGGATACCAAGCAGGCTATTTACAGATTTAGGGGAGGTCAAAAAGAGCTGTTTGACGAAGTGGCGAAAAAATATAAACGTTTCGGGCTTGAAGTTGAAAAACTTGATACGAATTTCAGAAGCGCGAAAAACATAGTCGAATTCGTAAACGAAAAATTTGGTTTAAATGAAAAGGTAAAAAGTGAAAAAGAAGGCTACGTTGAGGTTGATGAAATTACAAAAGAAGACGCATTTGAAAAAGTTTTTAAAAAGATAGAATTTTTAAATTCAAAAGGTGTAAAAGACAGAGACATTGCCGTACTTGTGCATAAAAACGACGATATTTTGGATTTAGCCGAATTTCTCGAAGCAAAAGGCAAAAAAGTAGTAACCGCAAAAAAAGCACAGGTAATTTCGCAAAAAAGCACAAAAGCGGTTGTTTCTCTTATGAA
>JBDONV010000094.1:0-6742 GCA_039831165.1 Nautiliaceae bacterium
CTTTAACAATGAAAGGAAGATATGAATACGCCCTAAACGGAGGAAAAATCAACCTTGACGCAATAGACAACAGTGCGGGAGTTAATATAAGTGATTACGAAGTGAACATGAAAATAATTTTAAATACCCTTGTCGATAATAAAAAAATTACAGAAAAAGAAAAAATTAAAATATTAAAAGAGCTTACAGACGATGTAATACAAAAAGTTCTTGAAAATAATTATGCCCATTCGCTTATTATAACTCTTGATTCAAGAAACGTATATAAAGAAAAACTTATTAAAATATTGGAAATTTTGGAAAAAACGGATTATTTTAAAAGATATTACTATAATTTACCTAAAAATTCAGAAATAGAAACAATTTATAAAGATTCAGAACTTATAAGACCCGTAGCAGCGGTTATAATGCTTTACTCAAAAATTTTTTTAAAAAAATACATTCTTCAAAATCTACATGAAGATGAGTTTTTTAATAAATTCCTTTACGAATATTTTCCAAAAAAATTTTTAATCTACGACATAGACACTCATCCTCTTAAACAGGAAATAATAGCAACTCAAATAACAAATGAAATTATTAATACTCTTGGAATAGGTTTCTTAGCCGATTTTCACCAAAAATCGTTTAAATATAAAATTATCGCATCTTTAATTATTCAAGAACTTATAGAATCAAAAAAACTGTTTGAAGAAATAAAAGAGTTAGATTTTAAGATACCGGCAAACAAACAGTACGAACTCTTAAACGATATTCAAGAAACAATTAAATTCGCAACAAGATGGCTGGTTAAATCTATAGAAAACTCAAATATAAATCCATTTGTATTTTTAGTGTATAAATCCGAACTTAATGAAATAATAGAAAAAATAGACCTAAATAACTACAAAAAACTAAAAACATATTTCAAATTTTTACCCGCCATTTTACATCTAAGACATAAAAATTACTCTTTAAAAACCATTTTTAAACTTTTTAAAATTATAATTTCAAAATTTAAAATTAATATGCTGTTAAAAGAAATAAATTCTTTCAAACCTACAACCAAACTTCAAAAATCTCTAAAAGAAGAAGCTGAAGAAATGATAGAATATTTTGTAATAAACCTTGCAAAAGAAATTCTGTATTCAAAACATTTCAATGAAGAAAACATAACAAAATCGTTTAATAATTTTATCAAACAAAAGGAAGAAAAATATGAAGATATTATTAACGAAATAAAAAGACCTAAAAAAGACCTTTTAGAAATACTTCATATTTCAAATTCCCTTATACTCCAGCTTTTAAAGTGATTTGATTATTCTACTAGCAAGGGCCATATCAATATCGCCTCTTTGTTTTAGCCTTTTCATAATTTCGCCCATATTTTTACCGCCTATTTCGTCGATTATTTCTTTAATGATTTTAGTCGTTTCCTCTTCGCTAAGCATTTTAGGAAGAAAACTTTCATAAATTTCAAGTTCTTTTTTAGCCTCTTCCATTCCCGCTTCAATCGATTCTTTTGCCATTTTGGCAAGCTTTTTAGCAGCTTCTTGAATATGTTTTTCGGTTACTTCCTCACCTTTTTCTTTTGCGATTTTTTGAGCGGTATCTACCAACATCATTAAAGCGTTCGCTTTTGTTTTATCCTCTTTTTTAGCTTTCATCATCATTTTTTTAAGTTCAAGTATTGTCATTTTATCTCCTTTATTTTATTTTCCGACACAAAAACTGCCAAACATTTTATCAAGCATTTCATCATATTCAAAAGGTTTTGTTATTTCGCTAATGGCCTTTATGGCATCTTGAATCTGATAACTGAAAAGCTCCAGTTCGCCAGTAGATAAAAATTCTCTTGCTTCTTTTATCGCATTTAGTGCTTTCTCAACAGCCGATATCTGACGGGTTGATATTAAAATATGCTCATCTTCTCCACTGTAACTGTCAAGCAACTCCTCAAGGGCTTTTATTAAAGGTTTTATATCGCTTTTAGCTGATATTTTTACTATTTTAAAATCTTTAAACTTATCAAGGTCTATTTTTATACCTTTATCGATTTTATTAATCGCCACTATAACGTCTTTATCTGCGTTTTTAATCAGCTCTAATATCTCTTCGTCTTCTTTGGTAAATTCGTTTGCGTCAAAAACTGCAATCACGATATCGGCTTCTTCCACGGCTTTTTTGCTTCTTTCAACACCGATTTTTTCTATTTCATCCTTAGCAGCCCTGATACCCGCCGTATCTATTATTCTTATAAGATGAGAGCCTATTTGAATATCCTCTTCTATAGTATCTCTTGTAGTCCCGGCAATATCACTGACAATAGCCCTTTGTCTGTTTAAAAGAGCGTTTAAAATCGAACTTTTACCAACATTTGGTTTTCCGACAATAGCGACTTTATATCCGCTAAGCATCCCCTCTCTTCTTTTTGAAACTTCAAGCGTATGGGATAAAATATCTTCTACAGCGTTCAGTTTTTTTTCTATATCCCCGCCTAAACTCTCCGGCAAATCTTCTTCCGCATAATCAATAAAAACCTCGCTGTAAGCCATAATTTCTATAAGCTTTTCTCTAATCTCTTCAACAAATTTTGCCAAATCTCCTTCAAGCTGACGTGAGAGAAGTTTCGCGCCTTCTCTTGAACGGGTTTCTATAAGTTTTGCAATCGCCTCAGCCTGGGATGCGTCTATTTTCCCGTTTAAAAACGCACGTTTGCTAAACTCCCCTGGAAGCGCTAACCTTACGTCGTATTTTAATATCTCATCTAAAATCATACGGCTGACCACAACGCCTCCGTGACATTGAAACTCAACAATATCTTCTCCCGTAAAAGAATGAGGCGCTTTAAAATATATTACTATCGCAATATCGATAAGTTCATTATTGGAATCGTAAATTTTGCAAAGTTTCGCTACTCTTGGCGAAAAATTATCTTTTTTAGTTAATTTTTTTGCTATTTCAAGAGCCTTCTCTCCGCTAACTCTGACTATCGAAATAGCACCGACACCATTAGGCGTCGCTATTGCCGCTATTGTCTCCATGTCTATCTCCGATTACCACGTATTTTTCACCGTTTTTTTCTCTAAGGGCAACATATTTTTGCGGGAACTCCTCCCTTAAAATCTCAAGGGCTAAAAATGCAAGTATTCCGTCAAAAGGCTTTGTTTTACCATATCCCCTTTGTTTTATTTTTTCTATAAAAGGAGCTAAAAACGTTCTTAACATCTCTTCTTGATTTTTTAAAAACTCGGCAATTTCAAGTCTTACCTTAAAACCGTATTTTTGATTTATCCAATGATAAAGCATATGATTTAAAGCATTATATCTATACCCTTCTTTTCCTATTAAAAGAGCTGCGTCTTTACCGTCTATTTTAATAAACAGGGTTTCTTCATCAAATTTTGAAACTTCAAAAGTATCAACATCAAAACAGCTTTTTTCAAAAAGCCTTTTAATTCCCTCTTTAATTTCAGGAATAACATCATCTATATCTCTTTGAATATGTTCATCCACTTCTATAATAGCAGGTTTGGAAAAAAGCCCGAAAATCCCTTTTGTGGGATGTTGAATAATTTTTGCGTTAATATCTTTTACAGAACAGTTTAATCTTTTTGCCGCTTCTAAATAAGCCTCGTCAAGGCTTTTAGCTTCTATTCTCATTTTTTGACCTTTGTCAAGGCTTTTTTACTTTCCATAAATTTATTGATAATCCATTGTTGAAGAATAGAAAGAATATTGTTAACCGTCCAATAAAGCACCAAACCTGCAGGGAAAGTAGCCATCATTACCGTAAATATCACAGGCAGAAACTTAAATATTTTCTCCTGCATAGGGTCTTGAAAATTTGTAGGGGTTAGTTTTTGATGAATATACATACTAATACCCATAAGTACCGGTAAAATGAAATAAGGGTCCATTTCGCTTAAGTCTTTAATCCATAGAAAATGTGCCCCTTTAAGTTCTATAGAATATAATAAAAGTTTGTAAATTCCGTAAAAAATAGGAATTTGAAGTAAAAGAGGCAGACATCCGCCAAGCGGATTTGCCCCATGCTCTTTATAAAGTTTCATCATATGCATTTGAAGTTTTTGAGGGTCTTTTTTGTATCTTTCCTGAATTTCTTTCATTTTAGGGGCAAGTTCTTTTAATTTGTACATACTTACCATTCCCTTGAAAGTAAGAGGGAATAAAACAAGTCTAACAAGTACAACCAGAAGAATTATAGCTATACCCCAGTTACCTGAAATTTTATATAAATAATCAAGAATTAAAAATAGGTTTCTCGCAAAAAACGTACCAACACCGTATTGAACGACATCGACAAGTCCCGGGTCTATGCTTTTTAACGTATCTACGTATTTAGGCCCTATATATCCTATTAAAGAAATATTATCTGTTGATTCTATAAAAGTAACCGGATTTTTTTCATCATCAGGAACAACCACCGCCTTTATAGGCTTTTTAGAAAAAAGAAGAGTAGTATAGTATCTGTCAAAACCGGCTACGACAATAGCATTGTTAATAGTTTCCGGTTCCGCATCCCCGTCTTCTATAATTTCAAGAGTATCGTCGCTTTTTTTAATAACAACCCCATGGATAGTCAGCTGGTCTATAGCCGCCGCCGGTCTGTATCCCTGAGAAATAAAATAATCAGCAGGTTTTGAGAGTTCTACTTTTACATCGTATCTGCCGCTAGGATAAAAAGTTATAATTTTTTTAAGAACAAGTTCTTTAAGATTTTGAGTTATTACAAGCTCTTTTTTATTTCCGTTTAAAACAATTTTTTTTGCGCTCACCTCAACCGGTACGCTAAACGCTTCTTTATTTAGTTTTTCATCTTTAAATCTTATTTCCAGAGGTTTTGGCAGTTTAGGAGAAATAAGTTCTAAATGTTTTCCGTCTGTATTAAATTTATTCTGTTTTAAAATATAACTGCTGATTCTTCCTAAAGAATCTATTTTTATTTCATAATTCTTAGCCTCTATAACAGCAACTGTCTTCGCATCAAAAGACTTTTCATTTTTTGAAACAGATGTGTTTTCAGACTCCCTTTTTACTTTTACAGGGGCTTTATTACTTATCTTTTCTGTTTTAGAAGCCGCCTCTACCTGAGGCTGCAATACGAAATAATCATATGCAAAGAAAAATATAAAAGATATAACAGTGGCTATTATAATTCTTCTTAAGTTATCTTGTCCGTTCATTCTCCGCCTTTATCACTATAAATTTGTCGTTTTTTGGAATTAACCAATATTTTATTTCTATTTTTTTTCCGTAACACGGATTTATTTTTTTAGATATCACAGGATAATCTATTCCTCCGCTAAAAAGCTGATTACATCTTAAAATTCTCAAAACACTTTTTATAAACGCTTTAAAAAAATTTTCGTTTTCAAACTCCCACAGGGCATAACAGCTGCATGTAGGATAATACCTGCAATTATTCCCCAATGCCGGACTTATAAAATATTTGTAAAATTCAACAAATTTTATCGCAAATTTTTTTAAAATCATTTTGCAAGTCTTTGAATTTTACCTGCGATATATCTTGTTTAGGAATTACAATAAAACTACCCTCTTTCAAAAAATTTCTTGAGAGGTGTTTTATTCTCCTTTTTATCTTATTCCTTATTACAGCTTTTTTAGAAATTTTTTTAGATACCACCGCAGCTACTTTAAGTTCTTCTGAAGGAAGGAAAAAAAAGGTAAAAAATTTTGTATAAACCCTTTTTCCTTTCTTATAAAGATATTTTATTTCATTCGAGCTTAAACCGCTAATCTTTTTCTACCTTTAGCTCTTCTTCTTTTTAGCACTTTTCTACCGTTTTTAGTTTTAAGTCTTGCTCTAAATCCGTGAGTTCTTTTTCTTCTTATCTTGCTTGGCTGATAAGTTCTTTTCATTTATGTCTCCTTTAAAATTTTAGACGGAATTTTAGCAAAAAAATCAGTATAATCCTAATTTGCCGTCTTTTCTTCTGTAAATAACTCTTTTTTCTCCGCTTAAATCTCTAAATACCATAAAATAAAGCCCTGAATTTTTGAACTCTTCAATAGCTTCTTCAACGCTTACAGGTTTTTCTATATCAAGAGGCATTTCAACTATTTCATCATGAGTCTCTTCGAGTATAAGTTCTTCTATTCTGTCTTTTTTATGATGGTTTATTTTTCTGTCATGATATCTTCTTAAAAGTTTTTCAAGTTTATCCTTAGCCTTATCCAAAGCCGTATACATATCTTTATCTCTGTAATGAACTACAGCGGTACCTTTTTCGGGAATATTCATAATTATCTCAACGGTAAAAAAATCTCTTTTGTCTTTTTCAACTGCAACTACTGAGTGTATAATTCCAAGATTATATTTTTCCACTTCTTCGACCACTTTTGTAATATGGTCTTTCATAGCGTCTGTTAACGCAACTCCCCTTCCAACTATTGTAACATTCATAGGACTCCTTTAACTAAAATTAAACACTTCAATTATATACTATATATCAAGGTTTTTGAAGAGTAAGAGAGGTTTTTCTTAAATGAAAATGAGAATTTAAGTATTTAACCTCCGTAAAAACAAAAACAGAAAGATTACTTTCACTAGTTTTTACAAAAATACTATCATCGTTCAATTCGTTTAAAAAAGTTTTTAAAATAACATTTATTTCGAATCCGTCATACTCAAATTTAATTTTTTTAACAACTCCTTTTTCGTAATTATGATTTTTTAAAATAAAAACCGCATAATCGTTTGCGGTTTTAAGAAGTAAAT
>JBDONV010000104.1:0-1888 GCA_039831165.1 Nautiliaceae bacterium
AATCATACGGATGCCGGTGGCATTGTTTATCACTCAAACTATATAACTTTTTGCGAACAGGCAAGAAGCGAATATTTTTTTAAACATAAAATTTTTTTTGAGAACGAAGGATACATGGTAAAAGAACTCAAAGCCAAATATATAAAACCAGCAAAACTCGGCGATATAATAACAATCCATACCTATATAAAAGAAGTAAAAAAAGCTTCACTAACGCTATTTCAAAAAATAACAAAAGAAAACACCGACATATTTGAGATGGAAATAACGGTTGTATTCATAAAAAACGGAAAAATATCCAAAATTCCTGAAAATCACTTAAGGATTATCAATGAACTCAAAAACAAAAGGTAATATAGGAGAAGATATAGCGGCAGAATTTTTAAAAAATAAAAATTATACTATTGTGACCAGAAATTTTTACTGTAAAGGCGGAGAAATAGATATTATAGCTTATAAAAACGGGGTATTTCACTTTATAGAAGTAAAAAGCGGTATAAACTTCGAACCCGTTTACAACATTACTCCTCAGAAAATAAAAAGAATTATCAAATGTGCCTATTTTTATATGAAAAAACATAAAATCAGTGAAGCTTTCTGCATAGATGCAATAATAATTAAAAATGAAAAAATTGATTTTTTAAAAAATTTAACTTTATAAAAATAAAAAGGAGAAAGGATGAAAAAGGGGGTAGTGAAATTATAAGAGAGAAATATTAATATAACATTAATTTTACTTATTTCTTACAAAGAATTTACATTTTTCTTCCGGTTGAGGTTCTCCTAAATAAAATCCCTGAAAATAATCTATACCAATCTCTTTTGTTATTTCAAAAACCTCTTTGCTATGAACAAATTCGGCTACCGTTTTCATATCGCTTTTTTTTGCAAAATCCACAATAGTTTCAACTATAAGTTTAGAGTGCTCATCTTTATCTATATTTTTTATAAGACTTCCGTCTATTTTCAGATAATCGGCGTCAAGTTTTAAAACTCTCGCAAAATTAGAATATCCGCTCCCAAAATCATCAATAGCAAACTCTATCTTATACTCTTTTAAAAGCTTAACAAATTCATCAAGCATTTCGTAATCACTTATATCACTTTCAAGGATTTCAAACGTTACCCTCTTAGCAATAGAAGGCTCTACAAAATGCCTAAATATATACTCTTTTATTTGCTTATTTACTACATCTTCTATAGAAAGATTAATACTAAGACTTACACCAGGATATTTTTTTAATATTCTCAGCGAATGCGATAGAATTTTTTGAGTAATTAAATGATACATTTTATTTTCTTTAAGAATACCCAAATAAGGATAAATACTTCTCACTTCTCCTGTCGGAAGTTTTATTCTACAAAGCACTTCATATTTAAACACGTTTAAATCTTTATCAAAAATAGGCTGAAAATAAGGAATAATCCAATCTTTTTCTATCGCTTTTTTAATTTCATTAGACTTTTGAATGTTATCTTTTATAAAGAAATTAAGCTCTTCTTCAAACACTCCGACTTTTTCTTTTACGTCCTTTTTTATTGTTTTTACGGCTATATCGGCATTTTCAAGTAAAGGCTCCTCACATGCTATTCCAGCACTCATAGAAATTCTAAGTTCTGTATTATCTTGCATAAATATTTTGGATTCTATATATTTAATAAACTCTTTTGCCGTTTGTATAACCTTTTCTTTCGAACAGTTTTCTTGTTCAAACAGCACTCCAAAATCATCGGCACCAAGCCTATAAACTTTTGCATTTGGCATCTGTTTTTCTATAAATTTAACAAGCTCATTTGCTATAAATTTTAATACTTCGTCCCCTACTTTGGTACCAAAAAAATCGTTAATATTTTTAAATTTATCTATATTAAAAACTATAAGTCCGGG
>JBDONV010000217.1:0-1878 GCA_039831165.1 Nautiliaceae bacterium
CAAATTTTCGCTGACCTCATTTATTATATGTTTAATGGAATTAAATTCTAATGGATAATCGAAATTTTTAAGGCTTTTTATAAGATTTAAATCAAGTTCGGGAGAGATTATTTTAAGTTTAACCCCATCAGGTCTTTTAAGAACGCTTAAAAAAGAATTATATCCAAGCCCGAAACATATATCCAAAATAACTATTTCCCCTCCGAAATAATCGTTTTTTTCAGCTACTTTAAAAGCCGGATAAATATGTTTGTATAAAGATTCAACAACAGCCCCCTCGCTTGAATGGTAACATTCATTATATTTAAAACTCTTTAGAGTAAAACTGCCGTCTTTAGTTTTTACTCTGCTCCATTCAGTCATTTTCAACAACCTCGACCAATGCATTAAAAAGCGTTATAACGTCTTTATCTGCTCTTCTGAGGTGTTTTGTCAAATTATAACTTATAATCCAAAGCATTTTAGAGCCTATTTGAGGATAGGTATCCACCAAAGAAATAAAATCATTATGGTCGATTTCAAGTATTTTACCGTTTTTAGCCGCTTTTATCGTAGAACTTACAAGTCCCCTGTCTATTAAGTTCACTTCTCCAAAAAGCTCATAACTAGGCGCTTTAATATTGGTAATTACATATTCATCCTCATAAACGGTAGCTTTCATAACGCTTATTTCCCCCTCTAAAAGCAAAAACGCCTTTTGGGAAAAATCTCCCTCCTTTACTATTATTTCATCTTTTTTTATGTTTTTTTTGACGAAAAAATCCAAGGCTATTTCATATTCTTTATCATCCAAAGTCTTAAATAAAGGATGTTCTCTCATAATATCTCCTCTATCATCAGCTGAATTTCATTATTATAATCGTTAAAACCAATAGAGAACTTAAATTTTATATATTCTTCAAAATTTCCTTCAAAATTAAAAATAACGGCGGGCAAAAAACAATCCTCTTGAGAAAGAACAAGTTTATAATGATTGTCTTTCAAATTAGAAACATATTCCACTTTGGCTTCAGCTGTAAATTTAGGTTTTGGATTACCTTCTCCATAAGGCTCAAATTCTTTTAAAATCTTATATAAGTCATAATCTATTTCTTTAAAAGGCAGCTCTCCTAAAACAAAATCTTTAATATAAAAATCTTCTTTTTGATACTTTTTTACTTTTTCGTTAAGTTTTTCTTTTAAAAGTTTTAAATTTTTCTCTTTCAGTTTCAAACCGCAAGCCATTTTATGTCCGCCAAATCCTTCAAGAATGTCCGAACACTCCTCAACCATTTCAAATATATCTATATTCCCAAGACTTCTGCCGCTTCCTTTATAACCTTCGGTAGTTTTACTTAAAACTATAGCCGGTTTTTTATAGCGATGAACGAGCCTGCTTGCTATTATCCCCACAACACCTTCGTGAAAATCTCCCTCCACAACTAAAAAACCGTCACTTTCGTCAATTTCAATTTTCTCTAGAATATTTTTTTCTATCTCTTTTCTTTTATTGTTTATCCCGTCAAGTTCAAGCCACAATTTAAAAGCATCTTCATCGTTTTGTGAAATTAAAAACCTAAAAGCCAAAGATGCATGACTTACTCTTCCAGCGGCGTTTAGTCTAGGAGCTACCTGAAAAGCTATATCCTCGCTTTTAAGCTCTTTTTGAAAAAACTTCTTTATAGCCGAACTAAAAGGTTTTAATGCTCTATTTAATCTTTTAAGCCCCATATTAACAAGGGTTCTATTCATATGAGTAAGAGGCATAACATCTGCTATAATGGCAATTGAGAGCATATCCAAAAACTCCCTTAAATCGATATTTAATTTCATTTGATGTTTTAAAGCGGCACATAAATACCATGCAACCTCCGCCCCGCATATCTCCTTAAAAGGAAA
>JBDONV010000089.1:0-6679 GCA_039831165.1 Nautiliaceae bacterium
TAAACTCTTCCCGTTAAATATAATAACTCCACTTTCAAAAAGTCCCGTTAGATGAATAAGACCTTCAATATAATAAGGCAACACCTCATCTACTTCCATCCAGGCAATAAGCCCCACGGCTCTTTTAATAGTATCGTCTAAAACAGGCTTGATAAGTTTAGCATTTTCATTCTCGAAAAAAGCCATAAGACCGCCTGTTGTAGCTTTAAATTCCTCAACATTTTTAAACATACCGGACTTATTCATAACCCTTTCACTCTCATCATCTACCCATAATATATGCCCAAATTCATGCCCTATGGTCGTAATATCATACACTTTTACAAATTTCTCTTTATCATCAAGGTACTTATAAAATTTATCCATAAACTCTTTTCCAAGTATTTCATAACTCAAAGCCATTTTAGGTCTGGCTTTGATATCTTCATATACCTTATCTACAAAAGCAAAAATTTTTTTACCTTTTTCCGCACTAACCTCTTCGTCATTCGGCACTACCTGAGCACTGAAAAGTCCGTTAAACTCCGCACCGTAAAAAGTAGCGGGAGTGGAAATATAAAGCTGGGTTTTTTGAATATTAGAAAGTGCCGTTTCTAAAAGTTTTTCGTCCTTACAGTATTTTTTGTACATTTTTACAATACTATCTTTTACTTCGCTTTTAAGTTTTGGATTTTTAATTCTTACGTCAAGCTCAAGTGCTACTGCTTTTCTGTATTTATCTTCGTAATATTCAAGAGGATGTCCAACCTGAATAGACGATTTTATATCCATCCATACTTTATCCACAGCAGCCCATTTTTTTATAGCTTCTCCTCTTTTTCTCTCAAGAAGAGCCGTTTTAAATGCGTTAAAATATAAAATCCACTGCAGTTTATATTCATCGCTTAAATCTTCAAGCGCCAAAATAAGTTCATCTATAGCCTTAACCGCTTCATTTACTTCCTCTTCAAATACCTCGGCATATGTTTTAACAACATAATTTCCCTCATCGGTTTTTAATAAAACCGAATAACATCTCTCGCTTAATTTTTCATTCACTTTATCAAGAAGGTCTTTTTCTATAAGATATGCCATAATTTTTGCTTCATCTCCTGCAAACTCTAAAGACAAATCCTCATTCACCGTATGAATAATATGCTTTGTCCAATGTGGCTGCCATTTACTAAAAGCAATTCCTATTTTATGAACACCTCTTAAAATTTCCGTATAAAAAGGTCCGATAAAAGGAGCAATATCCTCAATTAGTTTTTTATGTTCTTTAATCCAAAAATTTTTAGTAAGTTCATATAAATCAAGCTGAATTTCCTGAATTTCTTCTTTTGAAAAATTACCTTTTCTTAAAAGATTTATAATACTGTCTTCTCGAAGATGAAAAAATCTTTTTTTAAGAGCCAAAAGATTTTCCTCGTTTATCTCAAGTCCAAGTTCTTTAAGAATTGCTTCAAACAACTCTTTTATATCATCAGGACACTTTTTAAAATATCCATTTATTTTTTCATCTCTTTTTCTCACAATCTCGTATGCCGCTTCCAAAAACATATTTATCCTTTACCAATCATTCCATGAATGCACTTTTTTTGCTATCAAAAGCCCCTCCATCCTGCTTATCGCACTAAATCCGATATCATAAAGTTCACTATCGTCCAAATCAATAAAAGAAATAAGATAACCCCCGTTTCTTAAAGCCCTAAAAAGAGCTTTAATATCAAAAGGCTTATCCATTACTATAAAATGATAAAATCTTTTAGCGTTTAAATCTTTATCCACAATTTCAATATTTCTTTCATCTCTTTTTAAAACTTCTTTTAAATCCTTACTAGTTACAGCGATATTGATATTGGACTCATATCCTATAATTTGATTTAAAAGTTCTATTTGCTCTATTTTCATATTCATTCCTATATAGAGCCGTATGAAAAAAGTTCTTTAAATAAAAACGCCTCAACTATATCATTTATAGACATCTCAGAAGATGGAGCTATTAAAGGTTCTGCTCCCATCTCTAAAAAATCAAATACATACTCTTCTTTTGGAGTTATAAAAAAATGAACGCTTCCTATTAAATCGTCTCTATTATTTACATATTCTATTTTTTCAATCTGCCCGTTATTTACAAACACTTTAGCGAATTTTTCCGCTTCATTGCTTGATGAACAAATTTCGTTTTTTACAGGAATTCCCAAAACAAACATTTATCCCCTTTCTATCTCACCCGGATAATCGGCTATTCCATACGTAAGATTTCCGACCTTATCAAATCCGAGCTGCTGCTCTAAAGCTCTTTGTAAATATCCGCTTCTGCTGCCTACATGACAATAAATAATAATTCTTTTATCTTTAAGTTTCATCCATTCATCCAAATCGTATTGGACTCTGCTTATGGGCAGTAATTTATCCGTCCCTTTTATTCTCATCATCTGATGTTCAAAAGGCTCACGAATATCTATAAGCTTAAAATCCAATAAACCTTTTTCTCTGGCTTTTAGCAAAAGTTCAAGCTCATGCCCTAATATCTGTGCTTTTTCTAAAATCTTTTCAAGTTCCCCAACACTTAACCCTTCTATATCTTCAATATGTTTTTTATGATGTTCTTTTTGATAATTTTTAGCATATTTTGGAGTACAGAAAATTCCGCAGTGACAAACTCCTTTATTTGGAATTTCCTCTTTTATAGCCTGAGGGCAAGGACACACTCTGTTATCAGCACTTACATATTTTCCGTCTTTTTCAATAACCGGAAAACAAGGACAAAATCTTTTTCCATATATCAGTTTATTATTAGTAAGCCCTTTTAAAACCCTCTCTATTATCTCTTCATCAGGATTAAATGTCCATCCGAACTGCTTAATCGTTTTATGGGCAAATTTTTCCGTTTTTAAAAATTCCTGCTGAAATTCAGGAGAGCTTAAATCAGGCGTTTTCATTAAGCTCCTTTGTTATTTCTTCACATTTCCCAGGATTACAAAAAATTCCGCAATGACAGCAACCTTCTTTTACTTCATGCTCTACTGCCGGTTTGCAAGGACAAATTCTGTCATCCTTATCTCCCATTGGAATAAAGCAAGGACAATATCTTTTTCCATACATTAATTTATTTCTAGTAAGCCCCATAACAATTGCGTCATAAACTTCTTTATTAGGATTTAAACACCATCCAAACTGTTTTACCACTTTTTCTACAAATTTTTTTGTTTTTTCTTCTTCCTGTTTAAATTCTTCGCTATTCATATCAACATCTGGTCTTTTAGGTGTAAGCATTTTTAGCTCCTTTTTTTGTCTGATTTTAACAAAAAAAATCTAAAAATCAAATAAAAGATATTTTTAATCTTTTTTAATCAATTTTTTTGTTTTTGATATAATTCCACCAAAAAGGCTCTTATGTTTTTAGCAAAATCCGAATACTTAAAAAAAATCAAAAACTTAGCGGATATGGCTAGAGAACTTCAATTAAGCATCTACATATGGGGAGAAAAAGGCGTTGGGAAAAGCTTTTTGGCAAGATACATAGCTCCAAATGCGGTAATAAATCCTCTAAACGCTACAATAAATCCGGTAATCATAGAAGATTTTGATAAAAATCCTTCTTTTGAATTTAAAATAAATTTTTTTATAGCCACAGGCACTAAACCCTTAAATAAAGATTTATTAAAAAAATATTTTACGATGGATATAGAATTAAAACCTCTAAAAGACCATCCCGAAGATATAGAAGATTTTATTAAACTCTTCAAAAAAGAAGCAAAAAAAACGTTAAAAATAGAAAAAGAAATTAACATACAATCTCCGGATATCAGTGAAAATTTAAACTCTTTAAAAAGACAAGTATATCAGCATCTCCTATATTCTTCTTCAAAACAAGAAATTTTACAACTATTATATGAACATTATCTTCACAATCATAAAACTTACGAAGAAGAACTTAAAGACTTTGAAAAAACCCTCTTTTCGGCTATGAGACAAAAATACGGTTCAAAGCTTAGAATATCGGAAAAACTAAAAATCAACAGGGTAACCCTTACAAAAAAAATGAAGGCTTTGAATGTTTGAATTTTGGATTGAATATGATATTAACCCTCTTATTATCTTTAATCAAAAAGGAAATATAATATACTGTAACCAGGAAGCTGAAGTATTTTTATCATATATTAACAAAAAAGAAGTATTTGATTTTACTATTAAAAACGCTCCTAAAGAAAAAGGCATCAAAACCGATTTTAAAAAAATACAATT
Source organism: Nautiliaceae bacterium (assembly GCA_039831165.1). Taxonomy (GTDB): domain Bacteria; phylum Campylobacterota; class Campylobacteria; order Campylobacterales; family Nautiliaceae; genus Caminibacter. The sequence continues at coordinate 4,231 of JBDONV010000089.1, forward strand.
TAAAGACTTAGAATTCAACGGATTTTCAATAGGATACCAAAACGATAATCAAATAGGAATAAGGCTTCTTATAAACACTAATGTTCAATCCATCCGTTTAGAAGAACTTGAAAAAGTTGATTTATCTATGCTTTTAAATTTTGCGATAGAATACATCAACTTAAAGCAAAATACTTCTTTTAAAGTATATTACGACCCTTCCATTCCGGAAATTTATCTTAACAAGAAAGCTTTTTTGAATTTACTGTTTGATATATTTGAAAATCAAAAAGAGGTGTTTATACAAACAAAAATCAATATAGGAGAATATATTAAATTAAACGAACAAAAATATCCTATAATTTCGGTTATTATAAAATGTACGCCTCTAAAACACTTCAAAAATAACTTTTTTGAAATAAAAACCAGCGAAAACGGATATATTATTCAAATACCCCTCATTAAGGAAGAAAATGAAAATTATAATACTTGACACAGAAACTACAGGAAATAAAGACGAAGACAGAATATGTCAGTTAAGTTATCTTGTTATGAATGAAAACTTAGAAATAGAAGAAGTACATAACGAGCTTGTAAAACCTCCTATTCCAATTAGTTTTGAAGCTATGGCCGTTCATCATATTACAAACGAAATGGTAGAAGGCAAACCCCCTATAAAACATACAGAGGCTTATAAAAGATTAAAAGAGCTAAACCATGCGGATAACTTAATAGTAATACATAATGCAGCTTTTGATTTGGATATGTTAAAAAAAGAAGGATTTAATTCTTTTTTTAAGTTAATAGACACATTTAGAATATTAAAACACCTGATTCCGGAAGGAAAATTTTCTCTTCAATACAACAGATACGCTCTTGGACTTTATAAAAAAGAGCCTGAAATATGTAAAAAATATAATATAAAAATAAACGCTCATGATGCTTTAGGAGATGTTGTGGTACTAGGTCTTTTATTTGAATATATAATTAAAAATTTTGATAAATCATTTGTTGATTTAATAGAGCTCACAAAAAAACCTGTTCTTTACGATAAATTTTATCATGGCAAATATAAATTCGAAAAAATAAAAGACGTTATTATTAATAACCCTGATTACATAGAATATATATTAACATCAACGGACCTTGACCCAGACGTCAAATATTCAATAGAACATCATCTCGCAAACCTTGAAGAGCCTATGCAGTTTAGATTTAATGTAGGAAAATACAAAGGAATGCTTATAGAAGACGTGGCTCAAATAGATATGCAGTATTTATCATGGGCATATCATAATATGAAAATGGGGAAATGGATGAGAGCAAAAATAGGAGAACTTTTAAACAGATAAACCTTTAAGGTATATACAATCTAAAACAGCTTCCTTTGCCCTCTTCACTTTTAACCTCTATTTTACCTTTATGTAATTCTATTATCTTTTTAGTAATGGCAAGCCCAAGTCCAGTACCTTTAACATTATAAAATTGATGTTCCCTCACCTGAAAAAACGGTTTAAAAATTTTCTTTAAATCCTCTTTTTTTATACCCACACCCTCATCGCATATTTCAATTAAATTGTAATTATCCTCTTTTTTTAGCCTGACATAAATTTTTTTACCTTCAGGAGTAAACTTTATGGCATTGGACAAAATATTCAAAACAGCCTGCTGCAAATACTGTTTATTGACAAAAGCATAAATATCTTCTAGTTCAGTTACTATTTCTATACCTTTTTCTCTCGCGTTTACCTCAACAATATTTACCGCCTCTTTGATAATATCTTTTAAATTTGTTTTTTCTTTTTCAATAGTTTGATTTGATTCCAATTTAGTAAAATCAAGAATATTATTAACAAGATTTAAAAGATGTTTTCCTGCTATATAAATTTTTTCTATATAACTTTTTATCATCTCTTTTGGCATAGAATCTATTTTATTTATTAAAACCTGAGAAAAACCTATAACGGCGTTAAGAGGCGTTCTTAACTCATGACTCATAGTAGCTAAAAAAATACTTTTCGCCTCTTCAGCCGCTTTTGCCTGAACTCTTGCTTTTTCAAGTTCCGTTACATCATTAAATGTAGAAATAATAAAAGAATCATTCTCAAGAACTATTTCTTTAGCCTTAACCGAAAAAATTTTCTCACAACCGTCTTTATCTTTCATAACAACAAGCTGAGGTTTATCCGATTTTAAAAGAATATCTATCAAATAATAATCATCTTTCTTTTCCGGATAAAAATATCCCTCTTTTTTGACAAACAAATCACAAATACATTTATGGTCTTTTAAAAAATCATCCATATTTTCAAACCCGAAAATCTCAAAAAATTTTTTATTAATAAATTCTATTTTTAGCTTCTTATTTTCATCTCTTTTACTCAAAACCACTATACTATCCTGAAAATCCAAAATAGCTTTCAATTTTTCCTGTTGAAGCTTTATTTGAGTAACATCTACCCTAATTCCG
>JBDONV010000172.1:0-6651 GCA_039831165.1 Nautiliaceae bacterium
ATAAAAAAGGAAGTTAAACAAAATATAAACAGATATTAACTTTTTTATTTTTATTTTCGATTTTAAGTTTAAACGAATATTCATCAGCTATTGTTTTTACAATATAAAGCCCAAGCCCGAAACCGCCCTCGCTTTCATTTTCCCTGTAAAACTTATAAGTCAGCTTATTTATGTTTTTTATTTCTCCCTCATTTGTTATACAAAAAGATTTTTTATCAAGAATTATTTTAACAGTGGAGTTTTTAGGAGCGTATTTAAAAGCGTTTGAGAGAAGATTGTCAAAAAGTCTGATTAAATCTTCCCTGTCTATTTCCAAACAAACTTCATCCGCTTCAATTTCGATAAACAGATTTTTATTTTCAACAATACCTTCACAAAGTGCTATCCTCTGTTGTAAAAATTCTTTTAATTCAATCCTTTTTATTTCTTTTTTTCTTTTATGGTAAAGTCTTACATATTTTAAGTCTTCAAAAATTTTATTAAGCCTAAGAGCCGCATTTTTTATTCTTTTTATAGGTCTGCTATCTTCGTTTAAAAGTTCTATATTTGTCAAAATAACGCTTAAAGGAGTGTTCATTTCATGAGTTGCGTCTCTTATAAAATTTTCTAAATTTCTTATAACTTCTTTTAAAGGAGCCAAAAAAATTTTTCCAAGAAAAACAGAAACAGTAACTAAAAAAAGTAAAAAAAAGAGATTAAAAATCAACAGTCTTTTTAAAATTTCATTTAATTTTTCATAAGGAAACTCTTTTGTGGCTACTATTTTTATTTTTCTCCATCCTTTTCTTTCCAGATACTCTTCTTTTAAATCCAAAAGGGAAGAATTTGAAAAAACAAGATTATCATTAATATAAACCAAAATTTTCATACCTTCCGGAATATTAAAAGAATTGCCCCTTATTGCTCTCATTAAATAAGGGTTTTTATTTAAAAATTCGTTTATTTGATTTTTTAAAACAAATTTTTCTTTTTGAATAATCTCTTCTTTTGCAAGTTTATAATAAAACCACTCCCCTATTCCCACTAACAGAACCGTTGAAATTAAATATAAAGCTAAAAACCTTTTTAAAGCTTTTTTCTCAGCCGACAAATTTATATCCCCTGTTTTTTACCGTAATAATTGCATCTTTTCCCAAAACAGCTCTTAAACTATTTACAAATGTTCTAAGGGAAGCTTCGTTTGGTTCTTCAAAATCGTAAAGATAATCAAAAATTTCTTCTTTACTAACGATTTTATTTTTGTTTTGAATAAAAAATTTTAAAAGTTCGGCAACTTTAGGTTTTAAATGAATAATTTTTCCGTCTTTGAAAAGCTCAAGAGTATCTAAATCAAATTCAAAATCCTTTATTTTAACTTTTTTACTGTCTCCATAAATCCTTTTTAAAATTGCATCAATTCTGAGCTTGAGCTCTTTTAGCGAAAAAGGCTTTCTTATGTAATCGTCACCCCCGCTTAGAAAACCTTCTTCAACGTCTTTTTCACCGTCAAGGGACGTTAAAAAAATTATAGGGGTTTTTGAAAATTTTCTTATCTCTTTAGCCGCTTCAAATCCGTTTTTTTTAGGAAGTTTTACATCCAAAACAATAATATCCGGATGTATTTCATAAGCCCTGTTTACGGCCTCTTCACCGTCAAAAACGGATTCCACCTCATAAAAATTCTCCAGATACTCTTTTACGGTTTCGTTTAAATCAAAATCGTCTTCAACCAAAAGAACTTTCATAAAAACTCTTTAAAACTACTTACATTTATAAAAAATCATCAGTCTGTCCTGTGGTAAAACAAGAACAACATTATTTGTACTTTCGTTTTTATCTGGCATTAAAACGGCGCTTGAATCGGCGTTTACGTACTGCTCATACCCTCTCCATTTTTTTTGATAAAACATTTTTTCTTCTATTTTGCCAACTTTTACGGTAATAGTGCCGTTTTGGTCTTTTGCAAGGTTAATAGTATAAAAATCTTTTAACGTCTGTTTTAAAAGAGCCTGAGTCTCAGGAGTATTTGGAATATTTCTTGTCTGATTTTTATCCTCAAAAGAAATTCCTTCACTTTCGCATACGTAATTTTTACCGCTTTTTATGTTAAAAGCCATCAAAACGGCAACGCTCAATCCGAAAAATAAAATCTTTTTCATAATATCCCTTTTTTCAAAATTTTACCACAAATAAGAATTAATTTCCTTTAAAGCCTCAAGCGCACCTTTATAAATCGGAATATCGGCACCTTCCGCTTCAAGGGGATTTATTCTTATAAGAGTGGCGTTAAACTGCTGCCTTATTTTTTCACTCATCATTCTGACAGTAGGCACAGCTTTACCCGCTCCTATTTCTATAACCGTTATTTTATCGTCTATTCTGCTTAAAAAATATTCAAATCTCGCAAGCTGTAAATTAACCCGTTTTTCCACGAATCTAAAATCCCCGAACATTAAAATATTGGGTCTTGCTATATTTTTACATTTACTGCAGTAAGGAAAGTTTTTAGCTTCAAATTTCTCCATATCTATTTCAATATGTTCCGTATTTTCCCAAATACCGTTATGACACGGCAGGGTACACTGAAGATAATGTATGCTTCCGTGTATTTCGACTATTTTCATTTCACTAAATCCGGCTTTTTGAAAATGTCCGTCAACGTTTGAAGTAAATACAAATTTTTCCTGAGGAAGGTTTAAAAGAATGTTAAACCCTTCATGCGGCTTTGTTTCTCTGTACATTTTAAGCCTGTGCCCGTAAAAAGCCCATGCGAGTTTAGGATTTATCTCAAACCATTTAGGATTAGCAAGAGCTTGAAAGTTCAATCCCAGTTTTTTAGCGATAGGATAAGCTTTCCAAAAACCCTCATTTCCCCTAAAATCAGGCAGTCCACTGTCAACCCCCATACCCGCACCCGCGGTTATAATAATATATTTTGATTTTTTAATCTCTTCGGCGGCTTTTTTTATCTCTTTCATATCTACCCTCCAGTCTCCCAAAACGCTCTTGTCGACACCTCATCTTCCTGCCAATCGTTTTTTTCCGGTTTGTTTTTGACCACTTCTTTTAATATTTCAGCGGCTTTTTTAATATCCCTATTTCTTATGGCCTCTTTAATATTATAACTTTCCGTAAAGAAAAGACATGGAATTAAATACCCTTCAGCCGTTAAACGTATTCTGTTACAACTTTTGCAAAAATCCTCGCTGTGAGGCTCTATAATTCCAAAAACATATCCGTCGTCCGTTTTAAAATATTTACTTGCGCTGTTGTCTTTTGGAAGTTCTCCAAATTTATACTTTTCAGAAATCTTTTCTAAAATTTTATCGCTTCTAACACTCTTAATACCCGGATACGCCCTTTCGTTTTCCATAAATTCTATAAACCTTATCGTAATATTTTTATTTTTGGCAAAATCAAGAAGCTCCAAAATTTCACCGTCGTTTATACCGCCCATAACAACAGTATTAAGTTTTACTCCAAGCCCGACTTTTAAAGCCTCGTCAATTCCTTCCAAAACTTTTTTCAAAACGTCTTTTTGGGCTATTTTAGCGGCCGTTTCGGGTTTTAAAGAATCAAGAGAAACGTTTACTCTTTTAAGCCCGGCATTTTTTAATTTCTTCGCATACTCTTTAAGATAATATCCATTTGTGGTAAGGGCCAGGTCAAGCTGCGGTTTATAATCATAAAGCATTTTTATAAAAGTATCCAAATCTTTTCTTAAAAGAGGTTCACCCCCAGTTAATCTTATTTTTTTAACCCCCTCGTCAATGGCAAGACGCAAAAACTCAAACATCTCTTCATAACTCAAAATATTCTCTTTTGGTTCCCATTCAAAAGGGGTATTGGGCATACAGTAAAGACACCTGAAATTACACCTGCTCGTAACGGAAACCCTGATATAGTCTATTACTCTTTCAAATTTATCTTTTAACATTAAAATACCTTTTGATATAATCTCAAACAAACAATAAAGGTTCGCTATGTTTTATGAAACACTCGAACAAATAATTACCTGCGATAATATACCACAAAAATTTGAAATGTTTTATGATTTTTATCAAAATTTGGACAAATTTTCGTTCAATTCCGATAAAAAACCAAAAATTTTCAACAAACCCAGCTACGCTTCTTTTTGCAAGATAGTACATCCGGCAAAAGTTCCAAGAAGAAGGGGATTTGAAACACCTGAAAAAAAAGCTGTTTTACTTCATGCAATCGTTCATATAGAGTATTCGGCCATTGATTTAGCGCTTGATGCATGCTATCGGTTTAGAAATCTTCCACAAGAATATTACTTAGACTGGCTGGAAGTTGCCGAAGACGAAATAAGACACTTTAAAATAATAAATACTCTTCTCGAAAAAACGGGATATAAATACGGGGATTTTCCTGTTCATAACTCTTTGTTTGAAGCAAGTCAAAAAACGCAGAACCTGTTAAGCCGTATGGCTATTATTCCAAGATGGTACGAAGCCGGAGGTCTTGACGCAAACGAAAAAATAATAAACAGGCTAAAAAAAACAAAAGACCCTTTGGCCAAAGAAACGATAGAGGCTCTTTTGGTCATTTTAAAAGAGGAAATACCTCATGTTAAAAAAGGTGACAAATGGTTTAAATGGGAGTGTAAAAGACAAAATTTAGAACCTATTGAAACGTATTTTAAAATCGTCGATAAATTCTTTAAAGACTGGAAGAAAAAAGACCTAAACGTCGCAGCCAGGCTAAAAGCCGGATTTACCTGCAAAGAACTTAAAATATTAAACGAAAATGCGGAGTGTTAGAAAATACCCCCAAAACCTCCGCATTCCACTCTGTGTCCATTTTTAAATTTAACTCTGCTAGGCTCGAAATAAAGCTTTAGATTTTCAGGTTTTTCATCTTTTAGGTACTCTTCAAGTTCTGAATTTAAAAGGTGTTTTTTTCTTATGACAATTTCTTCTCCCGGTTTTAAGTCCACTTTTCTTGAAATATAATCCTGAAGGATTTTTACTCCGTCTTTATCTTCGGCAAATAAAGAACCTCTAATTAAGACCACTTCTTGAGGATAAGTGTTTTTTAAAGTAATAGTCAAATCATAATAAGGGATAACTTCATCATGGTAAGTATATTCTAAAGATACAACTTTTATACCTTTACAGCTTTTAATGGCAAACTCTTTTTTTGTCTCTTCTTTTTGTTTTTTTATTTCGGTTTGCTGTTTTTTAAGCTCTTCTTTTAATTTTTCTATTTCAGTATCTTTTTTATCCACTTTTTTTTCAAGCTGTTCTATTTTTTGAAGAAGCAAATCAAGTTTTTTATTAATATCATCCGCACTGCTTCCGGCAAATAAAAAAGAACCTATAACGGCTATACTTAAAAGTTTTTTCATTCTTTTTCCTTTTTTAGTGATATTTTATCAAAATAATATATAATTTTAAAAAAGGCTGCTTTTGAAAAAAGATATTTTAGCACTTGTTATTTCTCTTGTAATTACTATGATGGTTTTAAACATTTTAAAACTTCCTTTTGTTATAGGTTTTATTGTAGGCAGTATTTTATGGAGCATGCTTCATTTTAATCTAAAAAAATGGCTATAATTTTATAAAAAAGGAAAAAAATTATGAAATTAACACACATCAACGAAAAACACAATCCCAAAATGGTAGATGTCGGAGATAAAGAAATTACTAAAAGAATAGCAACCGCCAGCGGAAAAATAAAAATGAAAAAAGAGACAAAAAAAGCGATTTTAGAAGAAAAAACAAAAAAAGGAGCAGTGCTTCAAACGGCAATAATCGCGGCAATTATGGGAAGTAAAAAAACAAGCGAACTTATTCCTATGTGTCATAACATTTTAATAGACGGAGTGGATGTGGATATTGAAGAGATTGAAGAAGGGTTCAAACTAACGGCCACAGCTAAAACAACATCAAAAACGGGTATAGAAATGGAAGCCCTAACCGCCGTAAGCGTCGGGTTATTGACAATATATGATATGGCAAAAGCCATTGACAGGGAAATGGAAATTACGGATATAAGGCTTGAATACAAAGCCGGAGGAAAATCAGGAGAATTTAAAAGAGATGAAAAGTAAAATTCCATGTTTTATTTTAGCGGGAGGAAAGTCCAGCAGGTTTGGAAGCGACAAGTCAAAACTTTTTTATAAACATCAATATGATTTATGCAAAAAAGTATTTAAAAACGTTTATTTCGTAGCAAAAGAAAAAAAATTTAAAAAATATCCTTTTTTTTTAGAAAATTCCAAAATTTACGCTCCTTTTTTCGCCCTTGAAGAGATTATAAAAAAGCATAAAAAAGTTTTTGTAATAAATATAGATACTCCTTTGGTTTCACAAAAAACTTTAAAAAAACTTTTAAAACAAAAAGCCGTGGCTAAAGAAAATCCTTTAATTGGATTTTACGACTATACGATGCTTAAAAATTTCGATAAAACGACATTAAAGATTTTTGGCATCAATAAAAAAATTTTTTCCATAAAAAAAGAAGCCGTGAATATAAACAAAAGGGAAGATTTACTCCTCCTCCCAAATAAAATGAGGAAAAGAGTACAGAGATAAAATTTTACTTGGCTCAAACGACTTGATATCAAACTCAACTCCGAGTTTTTTGCCTATTTTTATAATATCTTCTATCTCATTATCCATTCCGAAATAAGCTATATAATTTTTA
>JBDONV010000086.1:0-6620 GCA_039831165.1 Nautiliaceae bacterium
AAAGTCCTGTAAGCCATATAAATTGTCTAAACGAAGAAATAAATATAATAACCCCTATTAAAAACATTATAGCAAAAAGCCCGGAAATTCTGTCAATAAGTAGCGCTTTTAAGATTTTTTTGTATCCCTTTTTGTAAGCTTTTTGGAATTTATACGCTTTATATGCATCTCCTCCTATGCCTCCTGGAAGTAAAATATTATAAAACATACCGACATAATATAGCATAAGCTGTTTTTTAAAGCTTGGAGTAACATTTATGTTTTTTAGATATATATGAACTCTTAATGCGGATATTATTTGTGAAGCGTTATATAAAATAAAAGCTAAAAAAAAGAAGAAAGGATTGTAAAATTTAATATTTTTTAACTCATTAATATCTATTTTTTGAAAGATTATATAAAAAGCCGTAAAAATAAAAACGATTTTTATAAAAAGTTTAATTTTTTTCTTCACGCTTTTCCACTATTTCTTTTATTACGTAAGGCTTTTTGCCCTGACTTTCGTAATAGGTCCTTATCATAATCTCAGCTAAAAATCCTGTTGTTATCAGCTGAATTCCCCCTAGTATAAGCATTGTTCCAAGAGTTAAAAGAGGTCTACTGCCTATACTTTGTCCGAAAAGTTTTAGGATAAAAAGATAAAAATCAATTAAAGCACCGATGCTGAACATAATAAAACCTACGGTACCGAAAAAATGCATAGGTTTTTGGCCGAATTTTTGCATAAAAACAAGATACATCAAATCGCTTATAACCTTAAATATTCTGTTAAAGCCGTATTTGCTCTGTCCAAATTTTCTTTCATGGTGTTTTACGGGAACTTCTGTTATTTTCGCTCCGTACATTTTGGCTAAAATCGGTATAAATCTGTGAAGTTCTCCGTAAAGTCCTAAATTTTTCGCTACATCTTTTTTAAAGACTTTTAACGTACATCCGTAATCGGTAATATGAACGCCCGTTATTTTTCTTATTATTTTATTGGCTACTTTGCTTAGAAATTTTCTAAAGGGCTCATCTTGTCTTTTGGCTCTTATTCCCGCTACGACGTCGTAACCTTCGTTTAGTTTTTCTATCATCATAGGAATATCGCTTGGGTCGTTTTGCAAATCTCCGTCTATTGTTACGATTATATCTCCCTGAGCGACTTCAATACCGGCCGCCATAGCCGAGGTTTGACCGTAATTTCTGTTTAATATTACCAGTTTTGTTTTATCGTTCATATATTTTTTTATCTCTTCTACGGTATTGTCCGTACTTCCGTCATCAACCAGAATAAGTTCGTAATCAAAATTTTTAAGTGCTTTATCCACTTCTTCTATAAGGTATTTTATATTGTCTTCTTCGTTCATAAGGGGTACTACTACCGATATTTTCATATGATAACCTTTTTGTGAAATTATACTTTACCAAGCCATAAATTTACACTAAAATCCCTAACAAATTTTAGATGATGGGCTTTTATCAAAATTTCTCTGAAAATTGCATTTTTCATAAGCTTCTCAAGTCTTTTCATAAATTTGAACTGTTTTAAAAATCTTTTTTCCCACTCTTTTTTATAGTCTTTTTGGTTAATTATGGAGTTTGCTAAAATTTCAGCGGATTTGATTGCGTAGTAAATTCCTTCAAAACTAAGAGGCATAACCTGTCCCGCGGCATCTCCTACAAAATAGACATTGTTTTTTTGGAGAATTATATTTTCTCTCCACGTCGGAATAAAATAGCCTTTAGGTTTTTCCTTGATTTTTAAATATTCACACAGATTTTGAAAACTTTTGGCGTCTACGCTTCCTATGTGCGTTAAATCTCCATGGGGGAAAGCCCATCCGTAATATTCGCCTCCGTATTTTTGTTCAAAAAAGAATTCGCAAATTTCAGTTTTATATTTATCCGTTTTTGAGTAATGTGTTATTGTTTTGGGTATCTGAGGTAGATTTAAAGCTTTTCTTACGCTGGAGTTTACTCCGTCTGCGGCAATTAAAATATCGTAATCGAAAAGTATTTTTTCATTTTTTATTTTTATAACTGCTTTTTCTTTTTCAAAACCTCTGAATTTTCCGTAATACAATTTAGCACCGTCTTTTTGAGCTAGTTCTCTAAGAGTCTGGTCGAATTCGTATCTAAAAACGATACTTAGATTTTTTCCTTTTAAAGGAATTGAGATTATCTTATCTTTATATATTATTTCTACTTTTGATAGTTCGTGTTTAATAAGGTTTTTGGGGATTTGAAACTGGTCGAAAATTTTGGTTTTAACTCCCCCTCCGCAAGGTTTGTCCCATATTTTATCCTGAATTAACGTGGTATCAAACCCTTCTTTTGCCAAAAGTCTTGCCGTTGTTGAGCCTGCAGGGCCTCCGCCTATGATAAGAATTTTCATTCTCTTCTATCCTTTTTATAGTTAAATGGAAGCAGATTTTTTAGATGAGGGGTTAATTTTATAGCCGCCCATCCGGCTTCCTGTTTTATTATTTTAAAATGGGGGTACTTTTTAAGTTCTGTTACTTTTACCAATGTTAAATTGTTTTCTTTTGCGAAATTTGCTATTTTTTTAGGAGCCAGAATAAAATAGTTCAATAAAACACTTCCTATATATCCTGTTATAAATAGTATTTGGGCGATTTGAAGTTTTTTGTATTTGAGTCCCGCAAAAAACAGTATAATAAGGATTGCAAAATATATTAAGTTAAATTTTGAGAGTAAATAAATTGCAAATATTTTTAATTCGTCGTTAAAAGAGGGAAAAGAAAATTTAAGCAGGTAAGGAAGCAAAAAACCCAGTGCCGAAATTATGTAAAACAGTATTTTCATAGGGGAAAAACCCTTATTTTATCTGTGTTTAATCTTTTTCTAAGGGTTTCTTCTATTGCAAAAAGAGTAGCACCTCCCGCACTGCTGCAAGCCGCGCACGCACCTCCGTATCTGATAAATACATGCGTTTCGTCATTATTGGCTTCTCTTACATCTACTACTTCCGCATATCCTCCGTCAAACGCGAGCATTGGCATAATATCTTTTTTTAAGACATTTTCTATTGCTTCTATTTTTTCTTTTATATTCATTTTTTCAAAACTTTTATCCATTTATTTCCTTTTGTGGTAAAATATTACATTAGAATATACCTAAAAAAAAGAGAAATATCAAGAAAAGAGGTGGTTTTGAAAGATTTAGATAAAAAAATTGAAGAATTAAAACCTCTTGTTTATTCTATCGAACTTAGAGATGTGTATACGCAGGGACATTCTGAAAGAGTTGCGAATTACGCTAAAGATTTTGGAAAGTTTTTAAGACTTCCCGATAAGGAAGTAAACGATTTATATTTTTCGGGACTGTTGCATGATTTAGGAAAAGTCAGTATTCCCGATTCTGTTTTGTTAAAACCGGGGAAGCTTGAGCAAGAGGAGTTTGAGCTTATTAAATATCATTCCGTTTTAAGCGGAAATATAGTAGAAAAGATAAGAAATTTTTCTTATCTTAGCAAAATTATTAAACATCATCACGAAAATTTTGACGGAAGCGGTTATCCGGATGGCTTAAGAGGTGAAGAAATCCCTTTTTTAAGTAGAATTTTAAGTTTATGTGATGTTTTTGATGCTTTAACTACAAAAAGAATTTATAGAAATGAACTTAGTTTAAAAGAAGCTTTGGATGTTATGGAAAGGGAAAAACATAAGTTTGACCCTAAGCTTTTTGAAGAATTTAAAATTTTTATTAAAAGTTATGGTGTTATTGAAGAAAATTTTTTTGAACTTAATGAAGAAGTGATTTCCAAACTCAGAAATAATATATTTTTTATAGACCCTTTAACCAAGTTTTTAAACAGACAGGGATTGCTGGCACTTTTGCAGCGCAATGCCAATATACATTTATTTATCAATTTAATAGAAATAAATATAAACAAATTTAAGGCTTACAATAAGGCTTACGGATTGAAAAAGGGTGATGAGCTTTTAAAAAATCTTGCGGATGAGATTAAAAAATTTTTTAAGGTCGAAAGTGAAATAAAAGAGAAAATAAGAGATAAAGATATATTTGGCGTACGACTTAACGCAGATAAGTTTTTATTACTTAGTTTTGGAAGAAGAGGAGATTTTTTACAGTATAAAATAGAAGTGTTTAAAGAAGAGTTTTATAAAAAATATAAAATCAACATTAGAAATTCTTTTATTATTGTGGATAAACTCCTTACGAAAAAGCTTGTAAACGAAATAGGATATTTAATATGAAAATAGTGTTAAAGTATAAAATAGAAAATGACGGTGATTTGTTGTTTGCAAAAATAGATTTAAATAATTTTTTAAAAGATAAAAAAAATGAGTATAAAAATTTCATTTCTTTTGCGTTAATGGAATTTGGTACGAATCTTTTAAAACACGGGGGTGGGGGAGAAATATGGCTTTTGGAAGAAGAGGGGGAATATCTTCTATCGGCCCTTGATAAGGGTCCCGGGATTGAAAATATAGAATGGGCGGTGAAAAAAGGGACTACTTCATATAATAATTCTTTGGGTCTGGGGTTGTTTCAAATCTCACAAAACAGTATGTTTGATTTGAAAATTTTTACTTCTACAAAAAAAATAAAAGGCACCGTGGTTTTGCTTGTTCCAAAAACATTAAAAAAAAATTATTGTTATTTGGTTAGAAATTATATGGATATAAAAACAGGCGGGGATTTTATCGTTAAAAAAGGAAAATTTTTTTTAATAGGGGATGCAAGCGGGCATGGGGTTTCTGCGAATAAAAGTGCTGAATTTATAAAAAAGTATTTTTTGAAAAACAGTTTTTCATGTCTTTTGATAAATGAATTTTTTCATAAGCTGCATATAAAAATAAAAGAAAATAACTTAAGAGGAGCCGTTCTTAGTATAGTTGAAGTTACTAAAAATTTTTTACTTATATGCGGGGTTGGAAATATAGGCATTATTAAAAAACATTTTGAAAAAATAGAGACTTTTTCTCAAAAAGAGGGTATTGTGGGAGAAGTGTTTTCTTCCGCTTCAACTCAAAAAATTATATTTGATAAAAATACGCTGGTAGTGCTTCATACTGACGGTATAGAAAAAAAATTATTGTATAATATTTTACAAAAAACGGACAATATATATTTAATAGCGGTGGCTTCTGTATTTTTTTCCGAGGTTATGGATGACAGAGGAATTTTAATTTTTAAAGGAGAAAAAAATGAAACCTGAATATAAAAAAATTTTACTTGAAATAATAAAAAATGAAAGCGAAGATTTAATCCATTATTGGATGGAGCTTTTTGAGGATGAGGAAAAAGACGATGAATATAGGTATTATGATGATTTTTTGGGTTTTTTTGAAGAATGTGTGGAGGCTGATTTAAAACTTGATACCCCTGAGGCCCAGGCCCTTGTTCATTTTTTGAAAAAACTGGTTGAGATAAAAGGAGAGGATAAATTTTTTAATTTTAAAAATTCCGTATATACCTGTTATCTGAAATTTCCTATTTTCAAAAAACTTGAAGAGAAAGGGTATTTTGATTTTGAAATAGTTGAGGAGTTAACCCAGTTTTTTGAGGGCATAACCTCTCATCTTATTGTTGATATCTTAAAACAAAATGAGGAAATGCAAAAAGTTACTATGAACGAACTTGAAGAGAGAGAAGCACCTATAGCCCAGGTTTGGAAAAACGCCATTATGGTGAGTATCGTAGGAAGTTTGGATTCAAACAGGGTGTTAAAAATAATAGATAAGATTTTAGAAAGGCTTGAAAAAAGCGAAATAGAATATGTAATAGTTGATATAGGTTCTATTTATGATATGAACAGTGAAGTTGCAAGACAGATAATAAAACTAAACAACGCTATTCATTATATGGGTTCAACTGCATATTTAACGGGGATTACGCCTGTTATAGCAAAAAGTCTTACTCATCTTGATATAAATTTAGGGGATATAAAAACGTTTTCAACAACTCAAAAAGCGATGGAGAAAATTATTGAACAGAGTGTTTGAGTGTGTTATTGTAGAAAACGGGGATAATATCGAAATATTCGGTAATTTAAATATAGATAAAAATTTTTTTTATTCCCATATAAAAGATAAGGATTGTGAGCAGATTATAATAAACGGGGAAAAATACTGGGTGTTGAAAAAAGGAAACGTTTATATAATAGATAAATTCCTGTGTTTTAATGAAATATTGGAAAAATATAAGGAAGAAGCTATTTATGACCCTTTAACAGGATGTTATAATAAAAAAGAGACCGAAGAATTTATAAAAAAACTTCTTTTTAATTTTTTAAGATACAAAACAGAGCCTTTCTCCGTTTTGATGCTCGATATTGATTTTTTTAAAAAAATAAACGATACATATGGTCATTTAGCCGGTGATTTTGTGTTAAAACAGATGGCGGATTTGATACAAAATATTATTAGAAAAAGCGATATATGCGGGAGATTTGGTGGAGAAGAATTTGTTATAGTGTTGCCAAATACAAAAATATCGGGGGCTATGAAACTTGCAAACAGGATAAAAGACGCTATAGAAAATAAAGATTTTGAATTTAACGGGATGAAAATAAAGTTTACTGTAAGTATAGGAGTAACTTCTGTGGGAATTAATGATTCATATGAAAGTCTTATGGCAAGGGTTGATGA
>JBDONV010000224.1:0-6583 GCA_039831165.1 Nautiliaceae bacterium
CATCTTCGACTATTGCCACTTTCAATGTTCTTCCTTTAAATAAAAATATGCCCAGTTATCTTTTATAATGATATCAAATCTTTTAGGGGTAAACGTAATTTTACTTCTTCCAAAATAAAAGTTATTATCAAGTTTTTCGTTTGAATAAAAAAACACATTTTTTTTTAAAAGATTTTCAATTATTAAAGAAGAATTTTTATAACAAAATTTAATAATATCGTCACTGTTACAGGGAAGTGAAAAAAGAAAAACGCCATTTTCTTCAGATGAAGTCAAAGCAAAAGAACAGTTAAAATTGTTATAAACAAGTTTATTGTTATAGGAAACAAAAGAAAAAGAGATAAAAACCTCTTTTGCGTTAATTTGTGTAAGTAGGATAAGAATAAGGATTGTTTTCTCTAAGATATTCATTCCATTTGCTAACGTCAAGTTTTAAATTCATAACAACCGTATAAACTCCGTCTTTAAATTCCTCTTCTACAATAGTAGCTCCTCTTACCACTCCTTCAACATAAGCCCTGATAGTTGAATTTTTTAATACCATGTTTTTAACGGTATCGCGTCCGTTAATTCTAATTCCGTAAATTTTTTCTATTAATGCCCTGTAAGCGTCCAATATAGCCGCTCTTCTCGCCATCATTTTAGCCTGAGCCGTCGAACAAGCCCCATCGCAAGGAACCACTCCTTTTCCTACACCCTCAATTAAAAACACGCAGTTTTTCTTTACGCCGTTTTCTATATAACATACTTGATTTCCGTATTTTACTGTTTTAATTACAGGTTTTGGAGGCACAGGAGAAGGTTTTGCTACGGGAGCAGGAGCAGGTTGACATTTACCATCCGCACAGTCGACAAGTTCAAGTTTTTTGCAACAACCGGTAAAAATCAGCGCTCCCCCGACCAATAAAGCAAGTTTATATTTCATTAATTCTCCTTTTTAATTTTCATTTAGCAAATTTTATTCCAATTCCAGTGCTTCTTCTTTGGTGGAAGGAGTTTTGGCAACGCTTACCACCTTATCGTCACTGTCAAGTTTTACTATTCTAACTCCCTGGGTGTTTTTTCCAGTCTTGCTTATCGAACCAATAGAAACTCTTATCATTTTACCTTTACTTGTTAAAAGCATAAGGTCATGATTATCTTCAGTTGCCACAACCCCTACCAAATCTCCGGTTTTATTGGTAAGTTTCATTGCTATTACGCCTTTTCCTCCCCTGTTTGTCAGCCTGTAAGCACTAGCTTCCGTTCTTTTTCCAAAACCTTTTTCACTGACAGTTAAAATTTCCTGATTTTCATCCTCAAGAGATAAAGCCCCAACAACCTCATCGCCTTCTATTTTAAATGTAATCCCTTTAACTCCTCTAGCGCTTCTTCCCATTTCTCTGACGCTGTCAACAGGAAATCTTATAGCCATGCCTTTTTTTGTAGCTATAAAAAGATATTTATCTTCAGGTTTTACTATTTTAGCGGTAACAAGCTCATCGCTTTCGTCTATCGTAATAGCCCTAACACCCGTACTTCTTATATTTTTAAATTCACTTAAATTCGTTCTTTTTACTATTCCTTCTTTCGTAAAAAAAGCTAAAGATTTGCTCTCATCAAAATCGCTCGTTTTGATAATAGTTTGTATTTTTTCATCTTTATCGAGATTTGTAAGATTGACTATCGCTTTTCCTTTGCTTGTTCTGCTGCCTTCAGGAATTTTATAAACCTTCAGCCAGTGAAGCTGTCCTTTATTGGTAATAATCATAAGCGTATCATGGGCTTTTGCAATATAAAAATCCTCTATAAAATCATCTTCATAAGTAGTCAGGGCTTTTTTGCCTTTTCCACCCCTGTTTTGTCTTTCATACGTTTTTAGAGGAACTCTTTTTACGTATCCCCTGTGGGTAATGGTAACCACCATCTCTTCATTTGGAATTAAATCCTCAATATCTATATCGTCTTCGGCGTCTGTAATCTCGGTTAGTCTTTTAGTTGAGTATTTTTGCTTAATTTCCTTAAATTCTTCTTTAATTACGTTATTTAAAACACTCTCTTCTTTTAAAATAGAGTTTAAATAAGCTATTTTTTCCATAAGTTCGCCATACTCTTTTTCAAGTTTTTCAATTTCAAGGGAAGTAAGGCGGCTTAATTTCATATCAAGAATTGCCTGAGCCTGAACTTCGCTTAAATCAAATCTTTTCATAAGCTTTTCACGGGCATCTTTTGTAGTATCGCTTTTTTTGATAAGTTCTACCACTTCATCAATATTCGCAAGAGCGATTAAAAGCCCCTCTAAAATATGAGCTCTTTTTTTAGCGGCTTCAAGTTCGTATATCGTTCTTCTGATAACAACCGTTTTTCTAAACTTAATAAATGTATTTAAAATTTCCATTAAATTAAACAGTTTCGGTTCTTTATCGATAATAGCCAGCATATTAATACCAAAACTCACCTGCATTTGAGTGTGTTTATATAAATTATTAAGAATAATTTCGCTCATAGCGTCTTTTTTAAGTTCTATTACAACTCTTATACCTTCCCTGTCGCTCTCATCTCTAACTTCGCTTATACCGTCAAGTATTTTATCTTTTACCAAATCGCTTATTTTTTCTATAAGTTTAGCTTTATTTACCTGATAAGGAAGTTCGTCTATTACGATAACATCCCTGTTTCCTTTATGTTCTATATGATGTTTTGCTCTTATTTTTATACTACCCCTGCCGGTTTTATAAGCATCCAAAATTCCACTTTTTCCGTAAATAATACCACCGGTTGGAAAATCGGGACCTTTAACAAACTGCAAAATATCTTCAAGTTTTGCATCTTTATTATCTATCATATAAATAAGAGCGTCCAGAAGTTCGCTTAAATTATGCGGCGGAATATTTGTCGCCATTCCCACAGCAATACCGCTGCTTCCGTTTACCAATAGATTAGGAAAACGTGCCGGAAGTACGACTGGTTCCGTTTCGCTTCCGTCGTAATTCGGAACAAAATCAACGGTATCTTTATCAATATCTCTTAAAAGCTCTTCGGCTATTTTTGTAAGTCTAGCCTCCGTATATCTCATAGCCGCCGCATTATCGCCGTCTATACTACCGAAGTTACCTTGCCCGTCTATTAAAGGCTCTCTCATAGAAAAATCCTGAGCCATTCTGACAAGAGCCTCATAAACGGCACTGTCTCCGTGAGGATGGTATTTACCTATAACATCCCCGACTATTCTTGCGGATTTTTTATAAGGAGAACTTGAAGTAATACCCATTTTATACATAGCGTATAATATTCTTCTGTGAACGGGTTTTAAACCGTCTCTTACATCAGGAAGCGCTCTTCCTACAATTACGCTCATAGAATATTCAAGATAGCTTTTTGCAAGCGTATCTTCAATCTTAACCGGAATTACCTGCATCCAAATCCTTTTTTATTCAAATTTTACCATAATAACGGCGATAGTAAAAGCTTAACTTAACCTCTTGCCAAAACCACGCTAAAAAGAACGTTTACGTTGTGTTTTTTAAGAGTCTGTTTCGCTTCTTTAAGAGTAAGTGAAGTTGTGGTAACGTCATCTATTAATATAACATCGATATCCCCTCTCCCTTTATAAACGAAATTTCTCGGATTTGCAAGCCTCTCTTTTAAAGTTTTAGAAGCATACTTAAAAGAGTTTGAAGCCCTAAGGGACGAAAAAAGAGGTTTTAAATATTTTGTCTGCATAGACTTTGCCAAAATAGCGGTATGCGAATACCCTTTTTCAGGATTGTCGTCAACCGGTATTAAAAAAGCTTTTTCAAAATAATTCCTTGCAAAAATTTTTAAAGAATTCTTAGCCATTATCCAAAATATACGGCTTCCGAATTTTTCATATTTGTAATGTAAAAGCTCTTTTACGTCATCAAACCTGTAAAAACTGACTATTTCATCTTTATACTCGATACTAGGTTTCAAAAATTCCCGCTGGCATTTTTCACATACCGGGCTAAAAGAAAAAATTCCGCACAAAACACACTTAAAAATCGTTATCTTCTTTAGGTTTGTATTTAAACAAAAGATAAAGGGCTATAGCGCTTCCAGCGCTAAAAAGCCCTACTCCTGCAAAAAAAAGAGTATCGTTTCCCGAAGCGCTTCCGCCCATAATCATACCTACTCCAAAAAACATAAGTAAAGCCGCAATTACGCCGGCAAGCTCGGGTTTTGTTAGTTTCCTGTTTTTATAATCTTCCATTTTCAACCTTTAAAATGTTTTTTAAAGTTATAATACAAAATATCTTTTTTATTATCACACTGGGTAATTGTTATCTCTTCTCCGGAATTATAAAAAATAGTATCCTGGTCAAACATACTGCCTATTCTAAGGGCTTCTTGTTTTGAAATATCATATATTATAAAAGAAAGTTCGCTGTAATCAAAAAGCTCCCCTATACTTGTCATATACTCATATTTAAGAGTTTTAATAACACCTTCAAGTTCCGTGTTTCTGATAAAATTTAAAAAATCGTTAAGTATCAAATCTTTTGGATTATGAGCCGTTATAATAGCAAAAGGACGCTGCATAATGGCCTTTTTATTGGGTATGAACTGAAAGCTTATCCACTCCCTTCCCCATGGATTGTTGATTAAAAATTTAGTGTATTTAAGATAGTTTTCTCTTTTTTTCTTAAAATCAACAACAACTTCGTCATCTACCATTAAAGCATCTTCCGCTTCATCGTAAATACATTTACCTTTAAATTCTCCTATTCCTATAACCTCAAATTTCATTATGCTCCTTTTTTGATATAATTTTATAAAAAAGGTTTTTTTATGAAAAAACTACTTTTAATTATCGCTTTGATATTTACCGGCTGTAATATAAAAACATCTATTTTGAAAAAAGACCCTTTGTATGAAAAAGCCCTAAAACACACCAAAAGATGTCAAATAATAAACTCTTTTGAAACAAAAGCCCTGTTGGACGTAACCTATCTTAACCCCATTTATAAAAATTTTCAAAAACCCACTTTTTTAATAGGCGTTTACAACGATTTTGACAATACGCTTAATAATACGGAATTTACCCTTTTAATTAACGGGAAAAAGCCTGATATCAATTCAACTATTCCTTCTTACATTTTATACAAAAATTTTCCTTTTTACAATAGCTGGATGAATTATTATATCGTATCAACCGATAATGCCGCACCTATTATTATAGAATACAAAAGCAGACACTGGGGAGAATGTAATCTTACTTTTTAAGCACTTTATGTAAGGTAAGATTTTTATCCCCGAAAATATGGGAATATATCACATAATTTGCAATTACTTTTTTTGCATATTCCCGACTTTCATCGTAAGGTACGAGCTCCATACTTAAAAAAGGCTCAAACTCTCCTTTATACTTAAAATAAGGAAGCACTTTTCTATTTACAAAACCTATTCCCCCGTTATATGCGTAAGCCACCATTAACGGGTCTTTTAGTTTTGAAAAAAGCCATTTTTGATGTTTTACGGAAAGTTTTACGTTCTGGTTATAATCAAATTGAGAAAAAACGTCCCCTTTCATCTGACGCACCAAAAAAGGCATAACCTGCATAACCCCAAGAGCATAACTTCGACTGACACTTGCCGGCACAAATCTGCTCTCCTGTCTTGCTATAGCGTAAACAAACGCTTTAAAAGAAAGATTTTTATCCTCATACATTTTAGGAGTTATAAAATAGTTTATTCTAAACTTATGAGCCTTATCCAGTACTAAAGCCTTCAGGGCTTCGGATTTTTCGCTGTCAAGCTCTTTTGCAAAATTAAATAAATCCTTTCTTTTTCCAAACTCATCCCAAAACTTAAGCACATCCCATGGATTTTCCTGATTGTATTTAGGTTTTTTGACTTTATTAAAAACTATTTTGCTTCTTATTTCAAAAGGAATGTTTTTTTCTTCATGGGCATATAAAGTATAAAAATTGATTCGCCTGTTATTAAGAAGCTTATCCAGATAAACATCTTTTTTACTTAACATCCACAGCCAAAAATACTCTTTTGAGCCTTTTTTCCTAATGGATTTCAAAATTTTTAACGCTTTTTTATACTCTTTAAATTTCATTTCATTTAAAAACAGCCACCATTTTACTTTATCATTAAATTTTTTATAATCTATTTGGCTAAGACCCAGTCTGATTTGGATAAGATTATTTATAACCGCCGATTTTACAAACCTGTCAAAATATTTATCCTCAAAAATAGAAAAATCTTTTATCTCCTGGTCTATAATTTTTTTTGGATAATTTAAAACAAAATAATATCCAAGCTCCCTGTATGAAAAAACCTTTGAAAAATCGTTATTTAAAAATGCGTAAACCGCATCTTTTTCTTTACCTTCGGGAAGTTTTTCATAAAGATAAGAGAGTAGTTTTTTATCAAGTTTCGCAATACTTCTAAGCCACAGACCGTTGTTTAAAATACATGATATCTCTATACGCTCAACATCTTTTACGGAAGGATTTACACAACGATAAATAGGCTTAAAAAAATCAAATTTTGAAAGGATTTTAAGATGGGTCATTTTCTTTTTATATAAAGCGTAATAAGCTTTATAAGCCAAAACCGAATCATTCGTTTC
>JBDONV010000113.1:0-1840 GCA_039831165.1 Nautiliaceae bacterium
AAAATATTTTATTAAGGATAAATACACATATAGCGTAAGAGGAAGAAACAACAGAGATGTAATTTATCTTTTAATATTAAAAACATAAAAATAAATATATTAAAAAATTTAGTCAATAATTCCCATGCTTTTTCATAGCTATCTGCATTCTTAAATTCTCCTAAATTTTAAAGTTATTTTTCTCTCCTCCTTCATATTTGATATAGCCTAAAAACTCTTCCTTTTCTGCTCCTAAAACTTCATGAAAAGCTTCAGCCATTAAATTTTTTATAGTTTATTGTATTTCTTCAAATTTCCCGAGTGATTTTGCTACTTTTTTTCCCATTTTAGTGTCCTCTAAGTGTGTAAAATAAAAAAACAAGGAGGGACACTTACCTTAAATATCTTGCCACAACTGATGTTTTAGAAAAAAAGGTTCAAAACGTCTTCCTTTTTTCATTTAATAATTTATATTTACCACCTATAAATCCGAATGCAAAAGTAGCATTCACTATTTATCTATCACTCACCTTTATCTTTCATCCCAAATAATGAAAATAGTTTGTTGAAAACTATATCCGCAATTTAAGTTTATATCTTTAGAATTCAACCCCATACGAGGAGGTTAATCAATGATTTTTTTCATTGAAAATATAAATATTCATATTCATTTCCCCAGAAGTTCCTTAAAGGAAATTATAATTACAGAAATTGTGATATTAATTTTTATTTTCTTTATTAAATATCTTAAAAACTTAAAAAATTTACATTTCTAACTCATTTTTTTACTTTCTCAATTTCTGGAAGTAAATCATTAGCATTCAAAAGAAACTCCTTATTAAAGGATACATTATTCTCCTTTATTAAAGCTTTATTAATATCTTTCTCATTGTATTTTAACTTTTCTATACTAGAAACATATTTATCCATTTTTTCAAACAAAATTTCTTCAACTTTCTTTCCAGCTTCATCATTATCTAAAGCTAAAATTACAGTTTTATAATTTTTTAAAACTTTACTTTCCAAAAGTTTTTTCACATTTACTGAATTTAAAATTATTATGTCCAAACCTTCAAAATCCTTTATTTGCTCTACTGATAAAGCATCAAATGATCCTTCAACTACTATTACTTTTTTATTTCTTTTCCTCTTTTTTATTAAACTGAAAGTGTTTTCTTGGTTAAAAGCTGTAAAAACTACATATTTTCCATATGGATTTCTTACATGATAAGCTCCAGAAGCATTTTCTACTGCCAAACCATAGTAAATTTTGTTTTTAGATAAAGGCTTAAAATGAATTTCTTTTAGCCAGAATGGAATTTTTTATTTTTCTTTCCTTTAAATAGGCTAAAAGTTTTTCATTTTCCATATTATTTTTAACTTCCAAAACTTTAAATGCTAATTTTTCTTTTAGCTCAGAATAATCTAAAACTTGAGATTTATTTTTTTCTTTTAATTTCAAAACATTTTCTTTTAATTTTTGTTTATTTTCTTTTACTTTATTTAAATCAAGCTCACTATTTATTTTCAATTTTTCTTCTTCAAGTAAATTAACATTAAAAATTTCCCTAAGCTCTTTTACAGCTTCTTCATAAGATAGACCATAAAGTTCTTGCCATAAATCTATTAAAGTTCCAGACCAACCTGTTGCATAGTCATAATAAATCCAAGCATTTCTTTTTGTTCCATAAAATACAACAAAAGAGGAGTTTTTATCTTCTCTTAAGGGAGAGGATAAGTAGTAATATCCTCCAGGAGCTTTTTTGTAATTAGATATTCCTAAAATGTTAAAAACTTCCTCTGGATCTATATTTTTAATTATTTCTAGCTCTTCCCTTCTTATTTCTTTTAATAGCTCTTT
>JBDONV010000054.1:0-1831 GCA_039831165.1 Nautiliaceae bacterium
GAAAGGAGCCGGTGCCATTGCATAAGGTCTGCCTTCGATTAACTCCCAGTCACCTTCCCACTGCTCATAATCTTTAACGGTATATAGTTCTTCAATAATCGCAGTAGCCATCTGAAAGCCTTTTTTCTAATTATATCAAACTTTTTTCAGTTTATTTTTATTAGAAAAATGTAAGGTTTAAGTCAAAAACTGTTTTTATGATTTTTTAAATCTTACATATTTTTTATCTATTAATGTTAAAAAAGTGCTTCTTTGAAAGTATGGTGTTAAAAAGCTCATTATATCATTTTCATGTCATTTAAAAAAAGTATAATTAAATAGGCTTATTGTCTAGAAAGGATGAAAATGAGAAGGGTAGAAGCGTTTAAAGAGAGAATTTTAAAACTGAATTCGTTGTCGATTTTTTTAATTATTATTTTATATTCTATTATCAGCTTCGGAATTGTATATTTTATTTTGAATTCTTCTTTGCAAAGAGATATAGAATTCACAAAAAAAGAGTACTTCAATACTAAAAAAACCATTGTCAAAAATCAGGTATTGAATTTAGTAAATCAAATAAATCAGGTTTTTGACAGAAAACATCAATATTTTGAAAAAAAGCTTCATAAAAATGTGGAATATTTAGCTTCCTTACTTTTAAACAAGCCGGAGTCACACTATTCTTCTGTTATTTTAAAATTTAAAAAGTTAGACCCGAGGTTTGATTATTTCGTGTTGGATTCAGATTTAGACTTAATATACACGACAAGAAAACATAGCAGTTTATATGATAAAGAAGAAATAAAAAAAATAATAAACAATTTAAAATCAAATGATTCATTAACGATAAAAACATATAACGACAGATATTTTATAAGCGGTAAAGAATTTGTATCGAATGGTAAAAAATACTGGATTTTCAGTCTTGTATCGAGTAAAGTTGTCCATAACGCCATTAAAGACGCGGTAAAAGAGATGCTTTATAGCGTTAAATTCAATAAAAACAAAGGCTATCTCTCCATTATAGAAATTAAAAAAATCAACGGAGGTAAAAAATACGGGAAATTTGTGGCGATTCCTATAAAACCGGAATGGGAAGGCGTATATTTAAACGATAATAAAAAAGACGCAAAAGGCATCGAATACAGAAAAGAGTATTTAAAACTTTTAAGAGAAAAGGGAGAAGGATATTTTACGTATTGGTTTAAAGGTAAAGACGGAGAGCTTTACCGTAAAATATCTTATATTAAACTCTATAAACCTTTTAACTGGGCGATAGTCGGTGGAATTTACATTAACGAATTAAATAATTTAGTTCATGAAAAAGAAGAAAAAATTAAAAAAGAGCTTTCTAAAATTTTTAAATACTACTTGTTAATATCCGCAATATTTTTAATAATCGTTTATTTCGTAACTAAATACGAAAATAAAATGCTTGAAACGATAATAGACAATTACGAGAAAAAAATTCAAAGGCAAAACGAACAGTTAAAAAGACTTAATCAAAACCTTCAAAAAGAGGTTGAGAAAAAAACAAAAGAGTTGCTTGAGAGTTATTTTATCGATCCGTTAACGAAATTGCCAAATCGTGAAAAGCTTTTAAGCGATAAAGACGAAGATAGTTATATAGCTTTAATGAATATTGACTCTTTTAAAGAAATAAACGATTTTTACGGAATTGAAGCGGGTGATGAGGTGTTGATAAAAATTTCCGAAATTTTAAAAAAAATAGATTTACCGTATAAATTAGCCGGAGACGAGTTTGCGTTTTTAGATAAAGATTTGGAATCTTTAAAGGAAAAAGTAAACAAAGTGTTTGAAATGTTTGAATCTAATAAACTGATATTAA
>JBDONV010000252.1:0-6536 GCA_039831165.1 Nautiliaceae bacterium
AAAATTTCTTCTTTTTTTGCTCATTTTCTCACTCCTTTTTATCTACTCTCTTTAGACATATTTTAACATCTCTTTTCGGTCTTTTTTTCTGGGGACATTATAAATCGCGGAAGTCAGGAAACTTCTTCTTTTTTTGCTCATTTTTTATCTCCTTTATATCTGCTCTCTTTAACATCTCTTACTGGTCTTTTTTTCGGGGGATATTATACAAGGGAAGAGTGTATATTAGATTTGGAAGTACATTAAAATCTAAAATTGAAACTCAAAAAAAATAGGTTTTATGCTTTTTATATAGACAAAATATTTTCTGTTTTTTTTTAAAATTTTAAATTTTTTGACATTTTGCATAAATTTGTCGGCATAATAAAAATTGTTGTTTTTTATTTTTAAGTAACTTTCGGCTCTTATTAACGTATTGCCGTTTTTGGAAACATACCAGATGACATTGGGGTTTATTAAATCATATAATGAATTTGATGTTTTTAATATGAGTCTTATATAGTTTTTAGAAGTATTTAAGATTTTTATCTTCTTGGCGTTCATTATATCGGAATAGAAGGTTTTTATGAGAAGTTCTTCTTTTTTGCTTTTTTTTAAATTATTTTTTAGAAAATTTTTAGATATTTTTAAATTTCCTATTATATTACTCATAGCAAGAAAAAGGATAGATAAGATAGAAATGGAAATTAAAATTTCAATAAGAGTCCATCCCTTTTTCATTTCATTCTCATTTGAACAGCTGTATTTGAATAATATTTATTATAGGCTTTAATAAATGTGATAATTAATGAATTGGCAATGGTTTTTTGTTTTGTTTTTTTTAAATATATTTTTTCATGTTTTAAATCGTGTATAATTTCATCATCAGTTATATTAAAATCACTTAATTGCTCATATAAGGTTTTTACATTTTTTTGTTCTATTAAAGCTACGGAAGATTTTAAATTAAATATATTCATATCAGTTAAACTGCCAATCATAAATTTAATATTGGAAAACAGATTCAAAAGCGCAAAAACGGCTATA
This sequence comes from Nautiliaceae bacterium, assembly GCA_039831165.1. Classification (GTDB taxonomy): domain Bacteria; phylum Campylobacterota; class Campylobacteria; order Campylobacterales; family Nautiliaceae; genus Caminibacter. Next base: position 1,027 of record JBDONV010000252.1, read on the forward strand.
AAAACTATCATATTTGCAATTAACACTTCAACTAAAGTAAAAGCTTTTTTCAATAAACATCCCCTTTATGGTATTTATAATTAGTTAATAAAAAATAATTTTTAGCTTCTTCAAGGCTGTTTACTTGTTTAATTTCAAAAGGCTTGAATACATAATATGTCTTATCTGTTTTTAAAATAAAGCTTTCGTTTATGCCGTTTTTTACCTCAAATTTAAATACAACCTTTTTATTGTTAAAATCATTAAAATATTTTTTTTCCAAATTTCCGTTTTTATATTCAAAAACCTCGGGATTTTCTAACTTTAAATTTATATTTTTAATGTTTTTGTTTTTTACAATAAAACTTCCGTCTTCAAAAATATATATTTTACCCTCGGGATATAAACACTCCCTTAAATCCAAAGGAGTTAAAACCGACGGGGGATTTTTAAAAGATATAACCAACATGCTAACTGTTGCAATTAAAACTACAACAATCAAAAGTTCTATTAAACTAAAGCCTTTTAATTTTGGCATTGACTGAGTCTGATGTCTTTATTTTCCCCTTCTCCGCCTTCTTTTTTATCCGCTCCTAAAGATATAATATCAATATTTCCCCCACTATTTATATAAATATAATCCCCTCCCCAAGGATCTTTTGGTAGATGCTTGCTTCCTAAAAAACCATTTTTTGGATAATTTTTATATTTATCAGGGTTGGGATTTTGAATAAGCGCATTTAAGCCTTCCTGCGTTGTCGGATAAGTACCCTCTTGTATTTTAAAATTATCAAGGGCGTCTTTAAGGGATTTCATCTGAACGCATACCAATTTTTGTTTTGCCTTTTCTCCTTGACCTATTACATTTGGCACTACAAGCGCGGCTAAAAGACCCAAAATTAAAACAACTATCATTATTTCTATAAGCGAGAATGATTTTCTCATATGCAGCCTTTTTGACAAAATTATAACAAAAATTTACTTTATAATACTCATACTAAACATCGGCAGCAGCAAAGCCGTTACTATAAAGCCTATGATGGCTCCGACAATTACTATCAAAGAAGGTTCTAATAAACTTAATAAAATATTTATTCTGCTTTCATTTTCTTCTGCGTATATTTCGCTTAAGTTTTTTAAAATTTCATCTATTTCGCTTGTCTCTTCCCCTAATGCAAGAGCCTGAATAAAACTTTTATCAAAATCAAAACCTGCTTTAAGAAGTGAAATTGAGAGTTTTTTACCTTCTAAAACATCTTCTAGAGCTTTTTTAAAAATTGTTTTAATTTGTTCGTTTTCGATGGTGTTTATTGACAAATTCACAGCCGTAACATAATTCACCCCGGAACTTGTCAAGACATATACCAAATAGCTAAACCTTCCTAACTCTTTTGAAAGAATAATATTTTTAACCACCGGAATTTTTAGCATTAAAGAATGGATAAAAAATCTGAATTTAAATACTTTTTTATATAAAAAAAACCAAATTAAAATAAAAATGAAAAACGTTAAGAATATAACAATATAATTTTGTTTTAAAAAAGCACTTAAGAAAATTACAAATTTTGTAACGGGAGGCAGGTCTTGATGCATATTTGCAAATACTTTTACAATTTTAGGCACAACGCTTGTGAGCATAAACGAAACTAAAAAAAGTGCAACTATTACTATAAACATCGGATAAACAAGTGCCTGAGTTGTTTTTGAAGCAATTTTTTCTTCTTCTTTTAAAAATTTTGCAATTTCTATTAAAACAAGTGAAAGTTTGCCGCTTTCCTGGGCAACTTGAATCGAGCTTATTACATATTTAGGGATTTTTACTATTTTTTGGGTTTCCATTGCGCTAGAGAGATTTTTGCCTTCTTTTATTTGTTTTTGAATATAATCTAAAAATTTTACCAATTTTATATTCGAAGTTTGATTTTTTGTCAGATTTATAGCTGTAACTAATGGTATTGTGGCTTTTAAATATAGACCTAATACACTAAAAAGTTTGGAAAGGTCTTTTTTTGAAACTTTTGAAGAAAATGAATAATCAATACTCTTAACAGGTTTTATATCTAATATAACAAGCCCTTCTAATTTGGCTTTTGCTTCTCTTATATTATCAGCTTCAATAACGCTTTTTATTTTCTTCCCGTTTTTATCAAAGGCGCTATATTTAAATCTCATCTTTTTCCCTAAAATAAATAAACTTTATCATCAGTCTTTAATCCCAACTCTTATACTTTCGCTTAAAGAAGTCTCTCCTTTTTGCAAAAGTTCAAACAAATTCTGTTTTAATGTTTTCATGCCATAACGTATCATTGCGTTTTTAAGTTCTATATCGTTTGTCCCTTTTGCAATCATCTCTTTTATTTCATCATTCATTATAAACAGCTCCCCTACGGCTTTTCTTTTTATATATCCTGTAAAGTTGCATTTTGCACATCCGTTGGCTTTGTAAAGTTTTTTAATTTCATATTCTCGCAAATTTGGATGTTTTTGCTTTAACTTTTCTATTTCTTCAAAACTTTTTTTACTTTTATCTTCAATTTTACAATCACATAAAATTCTAACCAATCTTTGCGAAAGTATTCCTATTAGACTTGAAGCTATTAAAAAAGGCTCAATACCCATATCCATAAGTCTTGTAACGGTAGCGGCGGCATTGTTTGTATGAAGGGTAGAGAGCATAAGATGCCCGGTAAGTGCCGCCTGAATAGCTATTGTGGCAGTTTCTTTATCCCTTATCTCCCCTACCATTATAATATCCGGGTCCTGTCTTAAAATGCTTCTAAGTCCGCTACTAAATGTTAATCCGACCTTAGGGTTTACTTGAATTTGATTAATATTATCCGCTTTATATTCTACCGGGTCTTCTATGGTAATAATGTTTTTTTCCGGCGTGGCTATTGTTTGAAGAAAACTGTGAAGGGTAGTGGATTTTCCGCTTCCGGTAGGACCGGTTACTAAAATCATTCCGTAGGAATGTTCTAAAAGTTCAATGAAACCGTTTGTAACAGTTTTATTAAAACCAAGGTCTTTAAGAGTTGGAATATTTTCACTCTCCATCAAAAGTCTCATTACGGCTTTTTCACCGAAATATGTGGGAATTATGGAAACCCTAATATCGGTTGTTTTTTGGGCTATTTTAATTTGCGTCCTGCCATCTTGCGGCTTTCTTTTTTCTGAAATATCCAGATTTGAAATAACTTTTATTCTGTTGATAATTAAATTAACAATATTTTTAGGCAGTTTACTTTGAGTTATTAAAACACCATCTATCCTAAATCTCACAAGTCCGAAAAGTTCATGAGATTCTATATGTATATCGCTTGCATTTTTTTTAATTGCCTGAAAAAACATCGAATTTACAAATTTTATAATAGGTGCCGAGTTTTCGCTATTTAAAATATCAAGGCCGTTTTTTACAAAATCATCAAAATTTATCTCCTCTTCTATTTCTGTTTCTAATTTGTTCTCTTCTAGGTCTTTTTGTGTTTTTACTTCCAAAAACTGATTTAAAAGCCTTTCAAAAGATTCTTTATCTGTTATTGCGACTTCTAATGGAATTTCCGATTTTGAATAATAATTTAATGCATCCACTAAATTTTTTTTAGTAGTGAAAAAATACTCTTTATCTGCGACTTTACCGGGAAGCAAAGAGTATTTTATTCCCTCTTCTATATTAAAATTTTCTAAATAAATAGCCTTTGGATTAATATTTTCAATCGTTTTCATTTTTTTTCTTTATTTTTTCGATTAATTTTTGAGCGAATTTTTTTTCAAGTTCGTTTAACTTAGCCAATGTAAATCTCAATTTATCCAAATCGTCACTCTTTTTTACAATATACGGAGTCAAAACTATAACAAGCGTAGTTTTGTCGTTGTTTTCAACTTTGTGTCTAAAAAGCGCTCCAAGCAATGGTATGTCACCTAAAAGAGGTACCTTTTGAAGTGTGACGTCTTTATTGTTTTTAACAAGTCCGCCTATGATAATGCTTTGACCGTTATTTACTATTGTCGTAGTGGTAATGTTGCGTTTAGAAGTAGTAGGCAGCGTCATATCAGGAGATCCCGGCAGTATATCTTCCACAATGGTTTTTACATTCAAAGCAACCTTATTGTCGCTATCAATTCTCGGTTTAATTTTAAGTGTAAGACCGATATCCTGCCTTGTATAAGAAACACTTGTTGATGTTGATGTTGTTTTTCCCGTTTTTACAGATATGGTTTTACCTACATAAATGGTTGAGGGGGTATTGTTTATACATAAAAGGGAAGGTTCACTCAGTTTTTTTGCAGCACCGTATGTTTCAAGCAAATCAAATGTAGCCCCAAGAGCAATACCTTCTTTGATATCAGGAATTGACAAGCCAAGTTCGGACGGATTAAATGCAAGCATTGATCCTCCTAAATTTGCACTTAATGTATAAAGACCGTTATCTGAGGCACTTCCTGCGGCAAGTCCTAGTTTATTGCCTATTTGGGATGCTTTACTGTTTGATATTTCTAAAATCTTAGCTTTTACATACACTTGCATTTTAGGAATGTCAAGAGCGTTGATAATTGAATTTATCGTTTCTATCTGTTCTGCAGTGGCAATTATTATAAGTGAGTTTGTTTCTTTGTCTGCTGTAATTGAGGGCGGATTTTTTTTATATTTAATTTTGACAATTCGGTTTAAAATAGGTACAAATTTACTTACATCGGAGTTTTTAAGTCTTACAACTTTGGTTTGTTGGTTTAGAGGTTTTGGTTTCGTATCAAGGGATCTGGTATATTTTAAAAGCTCGTTTACAACATTTTTAGGACCTACAAAAATAAACTCGTTTGAGTTAGTATTGGTAATTATTTTATATTTATATATTTTAGGATCAAACTTAATTACGGCAATTTCGCGTATTTGAGGATAAATTTTAGTTGTTTGGGCATATTTTAACGGATAAATTTTAACAATATTTTCATTTTGGGTATCTATTCTTTTCAGGATTTTTTTTATAATATTAAGGTTTTTAGGGTAATCGGTAATTATTAGCATATTTTTTTCTTTATTTATAATAATCCTTCCGGCGCGGCTTAAAAGATAGCTTACCTGCGTAAATGCAAGTCTTGCATCAATATTTTTAAGCGTAATCAAATCCGTTTCAATTTGATTAATGGTATTATCTTTAGCAAGCGGAGGGGCATCTTTTATGGCTTCCCGCTGTTTGATAACCTTTAAAAATCCGTTATCTTCTTTTAGGGTATATCCTTTTGAGGATAAAATATTTAACAAAATATCATAAATTTCACTTTCTTTTATAGGTTTTACGGCTATGAAATTCACTTTTCCGCCTAAAGGGGCAGTTACAAGTATATTTTTATGCGTGATTTTTGCAGTCATTTTTATAAAATCTTCAATTTTAAGGTCCGTAAAATTAAGGGAAATTTCTCTAGCATTTAAAATCACCGTTAAAAATAGCAAAACTTTAATCCACTTCATAATATAATACCTTTATTTGATTATTTCTTTTTATTTTTATTTCAAACTGATTGAATTTATCGAC
>JBDONV010000235.1:0-1800 GCA_039831165.1 Nautiliaceae bacterium
ACATTCTTTGGGCACAACTTACAATGGAATGGGTATTTGATATAAAAGACAACGACACTTACTGGTGTACGGCTGATATAGGATGGATTACAGGACATACATATATCGTTTACGGACCTTTGGCTGCGGGAGCTACAACACTTATGTTTGAAGGAGTGCTTACTTATCCGGATGCCGGAAGAGCGTGGAAAATGATTGAGGAATATAAAGTAAATCAATTTTATACAGCTCCTACAGCTATTAGGCTTCTTCATAAGATGGGAGCTGAAGAGCCTAAAAAATACGACTTAAGTTCTCTTAGAATTCTTGGAACGGTAGGAGAACCAATCGACCCTGCGGCATGGAAATGGTATTATGACGTTGTAGGAGGCGGAAAATGCTCAATCGTTGATACTTGGTGGCAGACAGAAACCGGAGGACATATGATTTCACCTCTTCCGGCAGCAACACCTATTAAACCTGGAAGTGCAACATTCCCTCTTCCTGGAATATTTGCAGAAATTATTGATGAAGAAGGCAATAAAATGCCGCCTTACGAAAAAGGGCTTTTATGTATAACAAAACCGTGGCCTAGTATGATTAGAACTATTTGGGGAGACCCTGAAAGATTTATCAAAAGTTACTTCTCTACAGCCAAAAAAGACGGAAAACCTGTATATTTCTCAGGTGACGGTGCAATATACGATGAAGACGGATATATTTGGATAACAGGAAGGGTTGATGACGTTATTAACGTTTCAGGTCACAGATTAGGAACTGCTGAAATCGAAGCGGCTATTAAAAAACATCCGCACGTCGCAGAAGTTGCGGTAGTCGGAAAACCTGATGAAATTAAAGGTGAGAGTATTTTTGCTTACATCGTATTAAAAAATGATTCATTAGCAGAAGAGATGGAAATAATGAAAGAAATTAACAACATTGTAAAAGAAGAAATCGGGGCAATAGCAAAAGTTGATAATTTCGCATTTGTACCGGGACTTCCAAAAACAAGAAGCGGTAAAATTATGAGAAGAATTTTAAGAAGCATAGCAAAGAATGAACCTATAACACAAGACACTTCAACACTTGAAGACCCAAAAGTTGTAGAAGCGATTATAGAAGTGGTAAATACCTGCGTTCTTAAATGAAATTATCGCTAAACACTATTTACCTCGGAGGGGTCTCCCTTCTTTTTATATTATCTTTAATTTTTACTTCACTTGCTATTTACGAAGAATATAAAGATTTTGAAAATGAACTCCAAACTTTCAAACAAACATATATAAAAAACAAAAAAAAAGAACTTAGCTCAACTGCTTTAAAAGTAGTAAAAATAGTAAACACAACCAAAGTATATAAAAAAATTTTAGATATTATCCTGCCAAATGATTTATATGTAAAAATTTATAAAAATAATAAAATAATATATACACATTCAAAAGAAATCTCAAATTCCATTACACTAAGCCTTACACAAAAAGACATTAAAATCATTTTAAAAAAGCCTCTAAATGATTTAAAACAATTAATAAAAGAAAAAAAAGAACTTTTAATTCATAAATTAATAAAAATTATGCTAAATTTCCTTACTTTAAGCTTTATTATATATATGTTCGCATTGTGGGGATTTTATCTGTTAAACAAATTTTTAAAACAGGAAATCGCCCTTTTTGTTGAATTTTTTAAAGACGCCTATCAAAAACATAAATATATTAAATTTAAAGACATTAAAATAAAGGAATTTTTAGATATTGCCATTTACGTAAATAAAATGTTAAAAGAGTTAAATAGGAAAAATAAAGAATTGAAAGAACTAAATTT
>JBDONV010000200.1:0-6421 GCA_039831165.1 Nautiliaceae bacterium
GCATGACATCATTTCAAGACCGCTTTTAACTTCACATATTCCAGGATAATTTTCTATTTCACTGCTAAGGGTTATTTGACCGCCGGGAGTCAGCTTTTCCAAAATTAAAGTTTTTGCTCCAAGCCTGCTTGAGTAAATTCCGGCACTAAGTCCCGCAGGACCTCCTCCTATTATTATTACGTCGTACATTTTTTCTCCTTTTTATTTAATTACTTCCAGGGGACTTGCCTGTTTGTAGAGTTTTTTATTGTATTTTTTAATTTTTACAACCACGGGTATTTCATAAATGTTTAAATACTGAACTATTTTTATAAGAGTATTTATACCTGCTGTGGTATATATAACACCTCTGTAATTTTTTCTTTGTTGAAAAAAATCTATGGCTATAATGGGTTTATCATGTTTTATTTTTTTTAGCAGTTCATTTAAATCCGACATTTTAGAACTAAAAATAATCAAATAATACTCATCCTCTTTTGGCTCAAAAATATCGGATTTTTCATAAAGGATTATTTTATTAAAATCTAAGAATTTATATGTTGAGAATTTATAATTGTAGTAAAAGAAAAAAGCAGCTACCATTAATGCTCCAAAAAAGGAGCTAAACGTATAGAAAAATCTATTTTTAAATATTATTATTCTCCAAGAAGAGCGTTAATTTTTTCTTCGTAAAATTGCTTAGGAGCCGCTCCTATCATACTGTCTGCTAATTCTCCGTCTTTGAAGAATAGAACTGTAGGAATACTTCTGATACCGAATTGAATTGCAAGTTCTTGTTCTTCATCCGTATTGATTTTTCCAACAGCTACGCCTTTATCTTTATATTCTTCCGCTAATTCTTCGATAATAGGCGCAATCATTCTACAAGGTCCGCACCATGGAGCCCAAAAATCTACCACTACTACTTTATTGTTTTTTACTATATCGGCGAAATTATCTTTTGTGATTTCTAATGCCATTATAACTCCTTCATTTTTAATTTATATTATACACAAAAAAAAGTATTTTTATTCCTTTATTATAAATATTTTTTAAATTTTATAAAATAAAATTAGAGGTTTTTAAAATAAGGAAAGCCCAAAAGGGCTAGAAGATTAATGAGCTACGTTATCGTTAACGTTTCTGACCTCAAACAGTTTGTCAAGGACTGCGTAAATTGCAATACCTATTCCTAAACATCCGATAATTATAAACCATTCCATTGTATGAGGAGGTACATATGCCCAAGGTGTAATTTCAGCTAAATTATAAATACCTGTAGCTTCTGGTCCGTTTCCGAATCTATCGCTCATAGGAACTATATTACCACCGTAAATAAATGCCTGTCTCATTAAGAAAGTACCTACTAAAGCACTAATAGCTCCTATTAAAGCCGCAACCGGTTTTTTAGTTAAAAAGAGCATGAACGGAACAACTATTCCAAGAATAATCCATCCCCAATACATCCAACTTATAGGACTTCCACCTGCAATTAAAGCCATCCATTTAGGGTCCACAACCATAAAATTAATTACTTCATAGATTGCAGCTAAAGCAACTATAAATACTCCTATTTTTGAGGCTGTTTGTACCATTTCTTCAAAATAAGGTTTATTTTTTAATCCTAAGAAAGCAAATAAAATAGCTCCCGCAATTCCTGTTAAAGCACCTGTAATTAAGAAATAAATCCAAAGTTGTGGAATATCTGTCCATAAATGTCTTGGTGTGTTAAGGTTAAATAATAGACCTTGGATATAAAATTCTCCAAGGTCAATAAGAATACCAAATATTACTAAAATTCCAGCCATTTTTCTGGCTAAATCTCTTTTATTTGTGATTAAAAAATAAATTTCAATAAAAGTAAAAGGAATATAAACGCTATACAAAGGCAGCATTAACCACATACCGCTTTGAGGTTGAGGATTTAAAATCATCCAGTAAATATTTAATTGGTTTGCCAGGTCAGTAAAGATTGAGATTAAACCGCCAAATACCATTGAAATACCGAAAGTCATAAGTGCTGCTGCAATTTTTGGGGCAACTTTTACTTTAAAAAGTTCCATTAAAGATGTTAAAAAGATAAGAGCACTACCTCCGTATAATAAATAAACGTATTGCGTAACAAATACTCCCCATGGTTCCGCTTTGTTTACTTCTTCAATATGTTCGAGGTTAAAAATCTGTTCTTTTAAAGCTTCGGCAACCGCTCTTAAATGTTCGGCGCTTCCGCCTGCCGCAGCTATTACATCCGCATTATTAACAAAATTATGAGCCCATCTTAAATAAAATATTTCATACCATCCAACTAAACCAATTGCTATTAAAACGTATGCTACAAGCATCGTTTTATTAAATAATAGTTCTCCTAAGCTAACTTTTTTAATATTAAGTCCGCAACATTCTTTGTATTCAGCCATCTTAGCTCCTTACGCTTTTTTCCACTCAGGTTTTTTTGCCTGAGCCGCTGCTTCGTATAATGGTTTAATATCTTCCCATTTGTGTAATTTAATACCTTCACCAAGTGTTCTTTTTCTGTATTCTTCATCTTCAGGCGCAAGGTAAAATAGTTTTGGTAAAGTTCCTTCGTTTTCTTTTAAAACGAAAAATTCTCTTGATTTTAAAAGTTGAACGATATCTGAATTTTCATCTTCTAAATCACCGAATGTTCTAACTTTTGTAGGACAAGTCGCACTACATGCCGTTGTTCCGTATTCTTGTATTCTTCCATCACAAAACGTACATTTATCTACCGCATGTTTTGTTTCATCAACAAATCTTGCTTCATAAGGACATGCTTCCATACATCCTTTACATATAATACACATATCGTAATCTACTTTTACTATTCCGCCTTCCGCAAAATGAGACGCTCCCGTAGGACATACAGTTACACAAGGAGCGTCTTCGCAATGGTTACATTGGCTTGGATAGAAATTTAAAAACACGTCCGCTAGAGTTTGTCCTCCTTCAACAATTCCTACCCAGATTCTTTGTTTATCGGCTCCAAGCATTACGCCGTTTTCGTCTTTACATGCTACTTCGCATGCTCTACAATCTATACAGTTTTGATATTCAAGTGCTATTGCGTAGTTTGCCATGGCTTACACCTTTCTTATTTTTACAAAAGTTTCATTCATACTGCTTGCTCCTATAAACGGGTCAACATGGTCTTCGGCAATTTGAGCCTGAGAAACTCCGTTGTCGTATCCAAGGGTAAACAGTTTTGATTGACTTCCAAGTCCGGTAGCTACGAATATAGTGTCTTTTCTAATTCTTTTTGTAGGATATACTTTTCCTCTAACTTTTGCTCCCTGTCTGTTGACAAGTTCAACTTCATCTTTAAATTTAAGTCCCATTTCTTTTGCGAGTTCTTCATTAATCCAAATGTAGTTATAGTTCATTAAATCAAGTAATAAATAGTTGTTAGGATGTGAGCTTTGGGTAAAATATCCATGTCTTCCTATAACAAGTCTTACTTGACCTTTTTGAGGTTGTTCATACATACTGTCACGCCATTTTGGCATATCTGTTACTACATCTGTTTCTCCCGTTATAGGATTTTTAAATTTTTGTCCTGCGATGTTTTTAAGAGCGAATTTAATAAATTTACCTTTTTTAGGTACTATACAGTAATCTTCAGGAAGTGTACAGTATTTTTTATAAAGTTCATAAATAAGATTATTTTTACCTTGAACGTCTTTTTTGAATACTTTTAGATGTTCATCTATAATTCCGTCTTCTATAGCTTTTTCGATTCCAGGCCAGTATACTCCGTATTCTTTTAATATATGAGCGGCTTTTTCGCCGTAAATTTCTTTCATAACTTCTTCATTAAACTCTTCGGGAGTTTTTTCATATGCAAGGCTTAGTTTAAACGTTCCGATATCGAGGTTATCTTCTCCCGCCCATTCAAGAATAGCTTTTACAAGTTTTTCGTCTTTTATATCCGCTCTTAGTTTATCTTCGTCTATTTCGAAATCGTCTGTTAAATATTTAGCTAAGTTAAAGTCTTTTGGAAGTTCAACTTCAAGTTCGTCCGCATCCCATGTATGTTTGAACGTTATTGCGGCTAAGTCTTTTTCTACTTTTTCACTAAGTTCTTTCATTATATAATATAAAGGTTTAGTGTTATATAAAGGTTTTGAAGTTGCCCATCTTGCTCCAATCATAGGTTCTCTAAGTGTTCCGAACGATTTTAGAGGAGATGTTCTTTCAAGATACACGGTATCTGGTAAAATAACATCCGCATACATAGCCGTATCGTTTGGTAATATATCTATAACTACCACTAAGTCCATAGTATCGAACATTTTTTCCGTTAATTCTCTACCCGGAACCGATTGAATAGGATTTTCTCTATAAATAAACATTCCTCTTACAGGATATGCACCATCAGGTAGTTTTTCACCTTTTTTCCATTTGGTGTTAATATCTAAAACGGTATTTCTGAATATTTGCCAGCTTCCTTTTCCAGGGTTGATTAGAGGGTATTCGCCTTTTGGAAGTAGGGCTAAATCTATTCTCGGTTTTGCGTTATCGTAAATTGGAAAATCTTCGTATTCATATTTTTCCGCTTTTAGGCCTCTGTTTAATAAAACACCTCCTGGTCTGTTTACACATCCGTGAAGTGCGTTGAAAATTGCCTGAGCGCGTCTGAATTCAAAGTCTTGATAATACCATGTAGATTTTCTGCTTCTATAACAATTAGCCGCACCTTTATATTTTTCTGCCGCGTCTGAAAACTCTTTTGTAAGTCTTCTTATTGTATCAGCCGGAATTTCTGTGATTTTTTCCGCCCACTCAGGAGTATATTTAGCTCCTTCACCATTTGTGAAATAATCTTCAAGTTCAGCTAAACCATCTGCGTATTTTGAAAGATATTCCGCTTTATAAGGCGTTTTGTGATAACCTTTGTTGATAGTTTCATGAATCATAGCGAGCATTAACGCAGCGTCCGTTCCGGGTTTAATTGGAATAAACTCATCGGCTTGAGCCGCGGTATTTGTATATCTTACATCAACATATACTATTTTTGCTCCACGTTTGTGAGTTTTTCTAAATAAATCCAGAGTATCAGGAGTTACTATCGCTTCTGCTCTGTTTGCTCCAAGCATTAAAACGTATTTTGATTTTTCAAAATCGGCGCTTCCCCAGCTTCCGTATGTGAGTTTGTTTGCAATAAATGCAGGTGCGAAACATGTAGTAAAGTGGTCAACGAAGTTGTTACTTCCCACACCGTCTTTAAAAGTAGCAAACATAGGTTCTTCCGCACCGGCACCGGCACCAAAAGCTATTGTACTTCTGTTGTCTTTTTCTTCGTCAATGATTTTCACCATTTTTTGTCTTATAAACTCATAAGCTTCTTCCCAGCTTACCTGTTTAAATTTACCTTCTCCTCTTTTGCCTACTCTAATCATAGGTCCTTTTAGTCTGTCTGGGTCATATGCCGCCGCTATTCCGGCATTTCCTCTGGCACATGCAAAACTTCTTGATTTGGTGAATAGAGGGTTCGGGTCTAACTTGGTAATTTTCCCCTCAACGTTTCTTGCGATAAATCCGCACATATTAACGCACATTCCGCAGAATGTCGGCGTATATGTTGCGTTTTTAATCTCTTTTTCTTTTTTTTCCTTTGCATTTTCCGCATCTTCATAAGCACTTAGCGCAAATGCGGAAGTAGATGCAAGTCCCGCTCCCGCAGCCGCCGCTGCAGAACCTTTTAGAAAACTTCTTCTTTTTAAGTCTATAATTTCAGACATCTACTCTCCTTTTTAGGTTTTACAAAATGTATTATATTAAAGATATTTTAATAAACCTCCAAAAAGAGGAGGTTATAAGAAAAACTTATTAAAAGTTGTATCTGATATAAGCTCTTATATCTGTAGCTTTATCTATGTATGAGAACATTTTGGCCATATCAGGATTCATCATAACTCCGAAAAATCCGTCGCTTCCCGGATAATCGTATTTTATATAAGTGTATCTTAATCCTGCTGTGAAGTGAGGTGCAATTTGGTGATGATAATATAAATCATATGCTTTACCTCTAACAGCCGCTATGCTTCCAATAAGAGTATCTTCACCGTATGTGAAGCTTCTCCAGTATTTACTTCCTTTAACGAAATTAATTCCAAATCTGTCATTATCGGCAAAGCCCGGCATATCAGCCCCTATCCACCAGCTGTGTCCTGAATGTGATTCTGAAGGGATATTAACTAATCCCGCAGGAGTAGGATAGTTTTTAATAATATCTGTTCCGTTATCTTTTGTTTTGCTGTATGCAAAAGACACAAAAGCTTTTGTATCGTCAAGGAAATCGTTAATTCCGTCGCCTATACCATCCGCTTTAAATACGATATTGGTTCCAAAGTAATCACCAAAATCTTGCATTGATGCCGTAGCGTTCATTTCTGTACCTGTAGAATTTACTCCTGTAATATCA
>JBDONV010000047.1:0-1783 GCA_039831165.1 Nautiliaceae bacterium
AAACGCTATTTTAGAAGCACTTGAGAGTGCGGTTGTGTTTTATTACATAAAAAAAGACAAAGCATTAGAGAATTTAGTAAAAAAATATTTAATGAGTAAGCCTAAGCTAAAAGAAATCTCTAAAGAAGTAAAAAAAAGAGTATTTGAAAAATATCCGGTGCTTGAGGGAATTGAGATACCTGAAAAAATCTATTTGGATAAAGATAAAATATCAAACGAAGTTGTAAAAGTTTTTGATTTAGAGAAAAAAGAGTTTACAAAAAATTTTAGAATGGATGTATTTAAAGGCGTATTGGAAGATGTGAAAATAAAATCGGACAATATGGAAAAAATAAAAAACGCATCTAAAGCATACGCGAGAGCTTTAGCTGAATATGAACATAAAGCGTTAAAAGATACTGAATTTGAAGATTTAATAGTAGAAATTCAAAACAGTATCGCAAATGAATGGGAAATTCCGGTGCGTGTAGGGCATTGGACCAATACTCCTTATAAGGGAGATTTATTGTTTTTCTGGAGAGTTAAGGAAGTTAGAGATTATCTTTTAAAACATTTACATATTGACATACGTCCAAAAGATGTGCTATATTTACCGCGTACTAATGAATTCCTCGGATGGGGAGAAATAAAGGAAGATAATGAGTAAAGTAGCGGTACCTGTAAAAGACGAAACCTTAGAAATTGTAACAAGAACGGGAAGGGCTCCTTATTTTGCTATTTTCGAATGTAATGAAAAAGGATGTAAATTATTGGAGCTGCGCGAAAATACACATGCCCAAGAGCATGAACACGAACACGGGCATCATCAAGAAGAACATACTTCCGATGAAGTCGAACATCATCACAAACATGTAAAAGCAAGCAAGGTTGATGAATGCGATTATATTGTCGTAAGAGCGCTTGGTCCTAATATGGAAGACGCTTTAAAGCTTGCTGGAATAAACATTATAAAAGTCAGTAAAAAAGACGGGAATACAGCCCCTGAAGTACTTGAAAAAATTAAGGAGCAGTTAAAATGAGAATAGTAATTCCTACTTCCACTCCTGATGGACTTTTGGCTAAAAGAGGAGCGCATTTTGGAAAAGCTCCTTTTTATGTAATAGTGGATATCGAAAACGGGGAAATAAAAGATGTAAATTTTGTCCAAAACCCTGGACATTCAGGAGGTGCTTGTGGTAATGCCGTAAGCAATATTCAAAATCTTGGAGCGGATGCTTTGATAGTATCCGGAATTGGTGCAAGACCTCTTATGGGCTTTAAGGAAGCTGGTATAAAAGTATATTTTGATGACATATCTCCTACGGTAGGAGAAAGTATCGAAAGATTTTTAAAAGGTGAAATGGAAGAAATTAAGCCAGAAAATGCTTGCGGAGTTCACTAAAGGGTAAAAAGCCCGGCTATTACCCCAAAAAGTTCCGCTCCCGTTACTATTAATTCCGCTCCTTCTTTTACTTCTTTTAAAATAGGTTTTATTTTAGCAAGTTTTATGTTTTGTGAATTTGTATTTGCAGATAAATCTTTTGTTTTTTCTTGATATTCTTTTAAGATATTTAAGATTTTCTCCGTTTCCGGATTTGCCAATAGTTCAGCTTCATTAGAAATAGAAAGAGTTATTTTTTCTTGAGCTCTGGTTAGCAATACGTAGATTTGTCTATAAAAAACGTCTTTTTGTTTAGAATTATTTGCTAAAAATTTACCGAAATTATGAATAATGATATTTTGAGCCTCTAATCCTTTAACCGATGCCATTGTCATAATTTTTACGTTCTTTTTATCTAGATTA
>JBDONV010000007.1:0-6364 GCA_039831165.1 Nautiliaceae bacterium
TTTGTTGTTTTTATACCAGCTTGCCTTCCCGTAAGGGCTATAGCCGGAATACCCATTGCCTGAAGGGCAATTGATAAAAGAGCGCTTGTAACCCTCTCTCCGCTGCTAACTAACAAATCAACTTCCCTTTGAGGAGGGGTTTTACTAAAATGATTTGCATATTCAAGCAATTTATTTGTCTCTCCAGCCATTGCAGATACTACTACAACAACATCATCACCTTTTTCCTTATAACTTTTTACTATATTGGCAACGTTTTGAATTCTATCCAAATCTCCTACACTTGTACCACCAAATTTTTGAACTACTAACATTTTTTCCCTTTACAAATAACCTTCTTTTTTAAAATAATCTATTACTTCTTTATATACCGGTCTTTTAAAAGACTTTACGTATTTAAATACTTCATCTATGGGAACGAATTTATAATCTTTAAATTCAGGGATTTCCGTTTTAAGATTTATTTTAGCGTTCGGTTTTAATTTTACTAAAAAATATTTCTGAGTCTGTCCGTCATACGGATACATTTTTTCAGCTATTCTTTTTGGAAAATCATAGCTTAGCCATTCCGGCATTTCAGCTATAACTTCAATATCATCAGTACCTATTTCCTCTTTTAGTTCCCTAAAAAGAGCTTCTTTAGGAGTTTCTCCATCATCTATTCCACCTTGAGGAAACTGCCAGGCGTCAACATCGGTTCGTTTTGCAATCAATACTTCCACTTTTTCCGGATATTTCGGAGATAAAATAATGGCCGCAACATTTGGTCTATATTTTTTCAAAACTACACCTTTTTTTTTGTAAAATTATATCTAAAAATGGAAAATTGAAAATGAAAAATGAAAAATTATTATATATTCATATACCTTTTTGCGACAGTAAATGTAATTACTGCGCTTTTAATTCATATACCAATCTAAATCACCTTAAAAAAATATATTTCGAAGCACTAAAAAAACAGTGGGATTTTGAAAAAAAAGATATTGATGATATTTACACCGTTTTTATAGGCGGAGGCACCCCATCTACGATGTCGATAAGCTTTTATGAAAAACTATTTTTACTTTTATCTCCTTACCTTTCCAATACAAAAGAAATTACAATCGAATGCAATCCAAATATCTCGTATGAATGGTTAAAAGAAATTAAAAATTTAGGAGTAAACAGAATAAGTTTCGGGGTTCAAAGTTTCAACGATGAAAAATTGAAATTTTTAAACAGAAACCACTCATCAAAACAGGCTATAAACTCCATTCAAAACGCTTATAAAGCGGGATTTAAAAACATAAATATAGATATAATCTACGCAACGGCAAAAGATACAAAAAAACTGCTAAAAGAAGATTTAAAAACCGCTTTTTCCCTACCTATTACACATATAAGCGCATATTCTTTAACAATAGAAGAAAACACCAAATGGGAAGGAGACTTTTCAAAAAGAAAATATAATGAAGATATGGAAATATGGTTTATAGAAAAAATAAAAGAAAAATTTTTTCAATATGAAATATCAAATTTCGGGAATCCATGTCTTCACAATCTCGGATACTGGAAAGGAAGAGATTATACGGGAATAGGAGCCGGTGCCGTAGGTTTTAACAGCAAAGAAAAAGTTTTTAGATATTATACGCAGACAAACGTAAAAAATTATATAGAAAACCCCATTAAATACTCTTATGAATTTTTATCAAAAGAAGATATTAAAAAAGAAAAAGTATTTTTAGGTTTAAGGTCCGTAGTAGGCTTTGAGGAAAATATTTTAAACAAAAACGAAAAAGAAAAAGTCAAAATTTTAATAGAGGAAAAAAAACTCTATAAACAAAAAGACAGAATTTTCTCTTATGATTTTCTGCTTGCCGATGCTTTAAGCGTTTTTATACTAGATTAAATTACCAAGGCACAACCGCATCCCAAAATTTAGCAAACCAGTTCTGTTCTGTAAATCTTTTTAAATCCCCTTCTGTTTTATACGCTATTTTTGCATCCGCTATATATTTCGAATCTATGGTATTATCAGGGCTGATATCTTCTGGTCTTATAACCCCGCTAATTTGAATAATCTGTTTTTGACCGTCCACAAAAATTTCTCTTGTTCCGTAAATATAATAATTACCGTTTGCTAAAATTTTCACTATTCTGGCACTAACAGTAGTTTCAAATTTTTCGTTCCTTTGCTGAGTACCGCTTCCCTGAAAGGTTCTGCTCGAATTCATTGTAGGAAGAGTAAGCCCTATTCCGGTTTTCCCAAGACTCATTACATTATGTCCGTTAAACATGGCATTTGCTCCGACAGTAGCGTCAAAAGCCCCACCTCCGTTATTCGCTTCGTTTAGTTTTTTGCTAGCCTGAGAAGATTGGGAAATTTTCTCAGTAATTAACACTGTTACAATATCATTAACTTTTTTTGCTTTTGTATCCGAAAAAAGATTGTCTTCATTGGTAAAAAGAGAACCGGGATTATTAACACTTTCATCATCTTTACTTGGCATCTGCTGAACATATTTAGGAGGTGTCATTTCGATAGTAGGGTCCATAGGATGCTTAGCACACCCGACAAATAAAATTAAAACTCCTATTGCTATAAAAGCTCTTTTCACTCTTTTCCTTTTTTAATTTAAGAGCAAAAAGTGTTCCAAATAATCAACCCTGTTGCCACCTTTTGATTTTGCCAGAATAACAGCTTCTTGTACTTTTTTAATAGCCGTATCCATATTGTCAAAAATGCCTATTTCGCTTATACCTATACTAAAAGTAATCATAATTTCTTTACCGTTAACTTTTACTTTTAAACGATTTATATCTTTTGCAAAATCCATAAATTCCTTTTTATTCCCAAAACTCATAATAATAAACTCATCTCCTCCAAATCTGGCTATTATATCTCCTTTTCTTCTCTCTTTTAAAATTTTTCCTATCTCTTTTAAAATTTTATCGCTAAACGCTATTCCATATCTATTTTGAATATTTCTAAAATAATCTATATCCAACATCATAATACTAAGAGGAATTTTTTTTGTTTTAGAAATATCCATATATTTTTGAGCCATAGCAAAAAAATAATTTCTGTTGAATAAATCCGTAACCTCATCGAATTTTGAAAGTTTTTCAACTTCTTTGTTTAAATCTTCAAGCTGAAACTGAAGTCTTGAAACATAAAGAGACATAAAAAGGGAAAAAGAAAATATTATCCCAAATACAGCGCTTAAAATATAAGGAATTGAAGATTTATCAACTTCTAAAAATCTTAAAAAGAGATACATAACAAAAATAAAAACAAGACTTAATATTAAATCTTTAAATATAAATTTTAAACTCATCCCACCCCCTTTAACTGCAAAACAGTTTTTTTTATATCTTTTTGTCTCATAAAATATTCTCCCACCAAAAACGCATCAACTCCGTTTTTATGAAGTTTTTTCACCGTCTCAAAATCATTTATCCCGCTTTCTCCCACTATTATAACATTTTCAGGTAAATAGGGAATTAATTTTTTGCTAAGATCCATATCCATTTTAAAGGTTTTTAAATCCCTGTGATTAAAACCTATAATATCAGCTCCCACATCCAACGCTTTTTGTAAATCCTGTATATCATGAATTTCAAATAAAACTTCAAGTCCCATATTTTTAGCAAAATTATATAGTTTTTGTAATTGATTTAAATCAAGGGCTTTTGCTATAAGTAAAATAAAATCGGCTCCAAAGGCGTAAGCTTCGGCTATTTGAAATTCATCTATTATAAAATCTTTTCTAAGAAGAGGAATTTTACTAAATTCATTTATTTTTCTTAAATACTCCAAACTACCCTGAAAAAAATAAGGCTCGGTTAAAACACTCATAGCATCAGCCACTTCATTATATTCTTTTGCTATAGCTACAGGGTCAAAATCTTCTCTTATAACTCCTTTACTAGGACTTGCTTTTTTAACTTCGGCAATAATTCTGTAAGGATTTTCAGGAGTTGATTTTAAAGCCTTTTTAACGTCTCTAAAATTTCTTTTTACTTTTAAAAATTTTTCAAAATCTTCTTTATTTTTTCGTTTTTCAAGCTCTTTTTTGGTTTTTTCAATAATTTTATCTAGTATCATTTTTTTCCTTTTGATAATTTTTCAACGCACTCTTTAATCTTTTTTTTATGTTCTAAAATTTCTTTGTCATTTAATTTTATGTATTGTATAATATCCCATGCTTTTTTGCATTTTCCGAGTTTATAATATCCCCATGCCAGAGAATCGATATATTCCAAGTTTTCAGGGTCAGCCATAAGAGCCTTTTGAACATACTCAAGGCCTTTTTTAACATCAAGGTCATACTTTATTAAAAGATATCCCAAAAAATTATACATATAAGGAGTCGGATAAAAAGTTAAAAGATATTCAAGCTTTTTAGCTATATCTCTTATTTCTTTCTTAGAAGGAGTATCATGATAAAGATATTCGCAATATTTAAGCAAATATCTTTTGTCCGCCGTTTTATTATATAATTTAAGAGCCAAAAAAGCTGCCTTTCTAAAATCCTTTTTTTGTAAATACAAAAGCATTAAATATTCATCACCAAGCGAATATTTCTTTATCAGCTTTTTGGCATTTTTAAAGTCTCCCTGCTGAATATATATATTCAAAGCCAATATATAATATTTTTTATCAAATTTTCCAAGTTTTTCATAAATAGTCGCAAGATTTTTATAATCATAAAGACTTTTATAAATAAGAGCCATTCTTTTACATATATCAAATTCACAACCATACAATCCAAGATGGGTTCTAAGATAAGCTAAAGCTTCATTATATCTTTTTAACTCTATAAGCAAATCAGCAAGATTAAGCAAAACCTCTTTTGTAGGCTTTAAAGCATAAAGAGCCTTCATATAATAAAGAGCTTCTTTAAATTTTTGTTCTTTTATAAGAATAAAGCTCATCATAGAATAAAAAAAATCATCTTTTTTGTTAAGTTTTGTTAAAAGAAGTTTTTTGGCTTTATCATATTTTTTTAAACTCAATAAAGCAAATATTTCATATTCAAAGATTTTTTTATTAAATTTCTTTTTAAGAAACTCCTCAGCTTTTTTTATAACTTCTTCATATTTTTTTTGAAAATACAAATTTTCCACCAATTTTTCATAATAAATTGGCTTTTTGGTTTTACGATACAAAAATTCATATATTTTTATAGAAGTATTATAATCTCCGTTTTTTTCGTATAAAAGAGCTTTTATTATATATTCGTCTTCATTGGGTATCACTTTTTTACCAACAGGCGGCTGTTTAACACTACAACCGATTATTACTAAAAATAAAATTAATAATCCAATTAATTTTTTACTTCTCATTTTTCACTTCTATTATACCAGGACATTCTTTTTTTAATTCATCAATTCTATCTTTGAAATAATCCCAAAAAGGAAACGTCCTACATTGTTTTGGCCTTACGGGATAAATTTTACATCCTTTTTCGAAAAATATACATGCAAAGCCACCTTCATAAGGTCTCTCTTTTATAGAATATTTATATCCCACTTTTATTAAACACTTTTTTATAAACTCTTTTTCTTCAAAACCTAAAAAAGAGGCTATGTTTTTAATTTCCTCAGGAGTAACCCAGATATATCCGCTCTCCCCGATACAACAGTTACCCCCACATGTTTTACACGCATCCGCATCAAATTTATAAGGAAAATTTTCTTTTTCAATAATTCTCAATTCTCAACTCCGTTTTTAATTAAATTTTTATGCTTTTTGTCGCAGCTCTTTTATATATCTTAGCTGCTTCTTCGGAATAAAATTCTCCCTCAAACCCTATAAGCGGGGGATGAATAAAAACCATCGATTTAGCATGTCTTTTAGCCCTTACCATCACTAATGTGGCTTTTTTTATTAAGCCTTGGATGCATAAACCTGATATCGGTAATTTTTAAAGGCACAGGCATATATTTAATAATATCATCAATTCTTTTTGCATCGTAACAAAAAATAAATTCACCTCTTTCTTTCAAAAGAGCATTCACTTTTTCAAAAAACTCTTTTATGGGAAGATACTCCTCATACCTGGCTATTTTTATAATTTCGTTTTCGCTTTTTAACGTTCCTTTATAAAAAGGAGGATTTGAGACAATAAAATCGAATTTTTTATTAATCTCGGCAGTTAAAAAATCACCTTCTATCACTTCCGCTTCTAAAGCATTTTCTTTTATATTTTTTTTAATAAATTCAGCCATAACTTTTTGTTTTTCTATAATACTAAGAGATATTTTTGGAAAATCCCTTTTTAAAAGAAGCCCTAAAACACCGCATCCTCCTCCTACTTCTAAAACATCGCCTTTAATATTAAATTTACTGATAAAATCATATAAAAACATTGTATCACTA
>JBDONV010000182.1:0-1766 GCA_039831165.1 Nautiliaceae bacterium
ATAAAACTAAACTAACACTTACAAAAGCTATCCACGGATCAAAAATTATAGCAATTAAAGACGCTCCTATAGCATGACCGCTCGTACCTCCGGGGACCGGCACGTTAAACATCATAATAATAAAACTTAATGCCGCCAGTGCCCCGATTACAGGTAAAGTTTCTTCATTTAATTTTTCTTTTAATTTTTTAAATCCATATACCCATAAAGGCACTGCCACGGCATAACTGACTAAAACGGTTGTAGGTGATAGATATCCGTCGGCAATATGCATATTTTCCCCTTTTTTAGAATGAATTGTAACTCACTAACTTAAAAAAAACTTAAAATTAAATATTTCTTATATATTTTTAGGACTATTTAAAAAACAACTTATAAATTTTATGATAACATACATCAATAACTGTTTTACAGAAAGTGTCAAAGAAAATATAGAGACAAAAAAAAGAAGAAGTTTTCTAAAAGGTTGAACGAATAATAACTCAATTATATTAAAAAAAAGTTAAGAGAAAGGATTTTTTAAAATGGTTAAGAAATAATAACTAAATTTCTTAAATGTTGCTTAAAAAAACTTTTTTCTTGTATAATAATAGAACAAAAACAAGGAGTAAAAAATGTTATTTCTTTTAATAGAGTTTTTAATGATAGTTGTAACTATATATTTATGTAAAAAAGAACCTATTAAAATACCTCAGATAAAATACTCTCATATTTCTTTGATAATTCCTTTTGTCATTGCCGTATTGTTTTTACTAAGCTTCACTAATCCTTTATATTTTTATATAAATTTAGGACTTATTATTTTTTCAATCTATTATTACATTAAAAAAGCCGAAAACTACTTGAACGCTTTTTATTTCAAAGACCCGGTAAAACTTTTAACACTATTTATAATTATAAATATTTTTGGAGGATTTTTGGTAAATCTTACAAGATTTAATCAAATACAAAACCAAACACTTGCTATTGTCGCTTTTATTCTCGGTGTATCTCTTATAGCATATGCCAGGATGGGATTTGTGGCACTAAGCAGTGTTATAGCAAAATATAAAAACAGAAGTGAATATCTGGGATTTTTAGGAATTTTAGGAGTACTTGGGGTTTTAATCGTATGTATATTAAAGCCTAAGAAATGAGCTGTATTTACTGTAACCACTATATTCTTTACAAATTAAACGACGGATATTATAAATGCGCTAAATGTAAAAGAAAATTTTCACCGAAAAAAATAGAGAGAAAAGCAAAAATCTTAAAAGGCTTTTTGGATTTATTAACTCCAAATGAAATTAGCAAAAAATATAACATATCTTATGCCACAGTTGTCAAAGAAATAAAACACATAAGAAGAGTAATAGCCAATATATGTGAAAAGGAATTTTTGAAAAAAGAAAACATTAATGAATTCGAAGAGTACCTGTATATTCCAAAATCATTAAAAAAAAGCCCAAACTCCATTTATAAAGCACAAAATTTTCTAACTATAGATTACGGTGGTAAAATTTACAATATAATGTTAAGCAATATGAAAAATTATGAAACTCTCTCTCCAAATGAAATAAAATCTATGTTTAGACAAAGTAAAATCATTAAAATTTATGAAAAAACAACTATAAAAAAATTTTGGATTTTTTTTGAAGAATTTATAAAAAAATTCAAAGGAATAAGCGAAAAAGAGTTTTTTTATTACTTAAAAGAAGCAGAATTTCGGTTTAACGGATATAAAATAGAGGTTAAAGATTTATTTTAAATTCCTTGTAACATCCTCT
>JBDONV010000003.1:0-6302 GCA_039831165.1 Nautiliaceae bacterium
GTCTGGCTGAAGAGTGTAAAATAACCTCTTTTTCTTCAAGTCCGTTTTCCCTTAAAGTGCTCCCTGTTTCGACTATATCGACAATAACGTCGCTAAGACCTACAAGCGGAGCCAGTTCAATAGAACCGTTAAGTTTTATAACCTCTGCAGGAATTCCTTTTTTACTGAAATAATCTTTGGCTATATTGGCAAGTTTGCTTGCAACCTTTATTTCCGTTTTATGCTTATAACTCTCATCCCCTTTTATTCCTCCTACACTTACCCTGCATTTTCCAAGTCCTAAATCCATAAGTTCCAATACGTCGCTTTTAAGTTCGGTTATAACGTCATATCCCACAACCCCGATATCCGCAGCCTGTTTTTGAACATATACGGCCACATCCCAGTTTCTGACGTTCAAAAAAGTAAAACCGGCTTTCTTTAAAATAAGTTTTCTGTTTTCAAACTCAAAATCCTCATTAAAAATTTTCTTAAAAATATCCAAAACTTCTTTTGCTATTCTTCCTTTAGGTAACGCTATTGTCATAAATTTTCCTTTATCGTCTTTATCATGCCTCTAAATACCAAATCTCTTATATAAATTCCGTCAATCAGCTTGCTCAAAAACTTCCCGTCTCCCCCGGTAAAATAAACTTTTTTATCTTTTTTTAACTTTTCAATCATTAAAACAATCGCCCCTATACTCCCAAAAGACACCGCTTCTTGAGTATTCTGAGGAAGTTTTCTAAAATCTATCTCGCAAAGCGAGACATTTAACTTTTCTGAAATTCTACCAAAAGCTTCTTTAAAAGCGGCAATTCCAGGCATTATAACACCGCCTAAATGAATGCCGTTTTGCATAATATCAATCGTAACGGCACTTCCTGCATCTACAACAACGCCGTCTTCTACGGCTTTACACGCCATTATTCTGTCAATACCGATTCCCGTATAAGAAGTATCGAAAATAACGTTGTGTCTCAAATTAACGGCTTTAGGATTTAGCTTTTTAAACTCTTTTTCCTTCTTATCATTAACGCTTATAAAAAAAACATCGTCTTTAAATTTTTTAGGAGATTTCAGATTATAAATTTTACCATCCTCCCAAATATGAATATTTGTGTTTCCTATATCGACTAATACCACAAAATCCTCCACTCCTTTAATTCCTCTTTCGCTTTTGAACAAATCGGCCCGTTTAAAACAAGGATTTTCTTTTTATATCTAAAATTAATCTGAGGCATTATCTCTTTTAAAGTTTGAATATCTCTTATTAAAAATCTGCCTTTTTTATCAAATACGGCGATAAAACAGTATTCATTTTTTAAATTTACACCAAGATAAGCTTTAATCTTTTTTCTGGTATTAAGCTTTATCTCTTCAAATTTTTTACAGATAATCCCGTTTTTTTGAAGTAAATCGATTACTTTTTTCATTCTACTCCAAATCTTCTAAAGGATGATATTTTAAAACGGTATCTTTAAGATTTTCTTTTTGAATATGGGTATAAATCTGAGTCGTATTAAGAGATGCATGGCCTAAAAGCTCCTGAACAACCCTTAAATCCGCTCCTCCTAAAACCAAAGAAGTCGCAAACGAATGTCTAAGGACATGCGGAGAGACGTTTAAATATTTTTTCGTAATATTAAAAGCGCTTATACGGCTGAGTTTTTTACAGTTTTTATTAACAAAAACATAATCACTGTTACACGGCCTTTTATGGAGATATTCGTTTAAAGCTTTTAAAGCCACTTCCGCAACAGGTACTAGTCTTTGCTTTTCTCCTTTAGCCATCTCAACTCTAACCCATCCGTCTTCAATATCGCTAAGTTTAACATTTAAAGCTTCGCTTATTCTAAGACCCGTCGCATATAAAAACAAAATAAGGGCTTTATCTCTTAATTCAAACCAGGAAGAGTTGTAATCTATATGAGATACTGAATTTAAAATTTCTTCTTTTGTTAAAAATTTAGGAAGATTTTGGGGTATTTTGGCCTGTTTTATCTTAAACTTTTCATCTACGAAATCCCTTTTATAAGCATAATCAAAAAAAGAGTTAATAGCGCTTAACTTTCTGTTTAAAGAACGTTTATTCTCTATGCGGGATAAAAAAGAGATAACATCAGAAGCGTTTGCCTCTATAATAGGTTTTTTTAAAAATTCCTCAAACTGACTCAAATCCCTTTTATATGCGTCATAAGTGTTTTTACTGACTCCTTTGTTAATTAAAAGATACTCCAAAAAAGCTTCTAAATATTTACTCAATAATAAAAACCTTATTATCGTTATAAATTTTACACCCTTTCATTTTTAAAGGTTCGTCAGTCTTAAATTTATTTGTTTTAAATACAAGTGTTTTAAGATTTCTGTCTATTTTAATAAGATATCCGTTTGAAGTTACCGTATAAATATACCCGTTACATACGGTAGGTGCGAAATAATCGGCAAAATCAAGCTTAGTCTCTTTTAGTTTTTTTAAATCAGAATCAAATCTTATTATCTTTCCTCCCACAAAAAAGACATATAAATCTTTTCCATCAGTTAAGATATGTTTGATATCTCCGTCATAAGAAACCAGAAAATTGGGATTAAAAAGCACAAGCTTATTAGGAGTAGCCATAAAAAGCTGATGATTTACTATTTTTAAAAAAATAATGTTATTAATAATATTTTCACCTAAGGAGAGATTTCTTATAAACGAAAGACTATTGGCGTCTACAACCGATATATTTCCGTTTAAAAGAGGAAACAAAATCAAATCCTTATAAAAAATAGGAGCAACTCCCAAATATTTAGCTACAAGGACAGGTTCGTTTTCTTTATAAAAAACAAGTTTGTTTTTTTTCAAATCATAAACACCCTCAGCGTTATTTTCAAAAACCACCGCTATTAAATTATCCTTTTTATAAGCCCTGTAAACCAGATAAGGCAACTTTATTTTTTGTTTTGAATCAAGAAGTAAAAGAGTATCCCCATTTACCGCTAAATTTTCGGAAAGTTTTTCAAAACTTCCTAAACTTTTACCGTTTTCGTCAAAATACTCGACTTTTTTATTTAAAAACCCTTTTTCTTTTTGAAAAGTTAAGGCTTTATGAGTATAATCAACAAGTACCGTATCTTTTTTTTCATAAGAGAGTCTTTTTTTTACCACTTTTTGGGGTTTGAAGACGTTTTTATCCGCACATCCTAAAAACAAAATTAAAGGTAAAATAAATATTAATGACTTTTTCATTTTACTATCCCATAATGAAGTAAATATGTCGCAAGCTCTTTAAACTTAGAATCAGGTGAAATTTCATTTGAAAGCAACACGGCTTTATCTCTTTTATTTTCGCTTAAATAAATTCTTATCAGGGCAATTCTTACGGCATCTTTTAAAATATGATAATTAGGATTGTTAAGATAATTTTCAAGAGATGTTACATCTCCCTTTTGCATAGCAAGTTTATAAGCTTTAAACTCTTCAAGGGCTTTAGTGGTAATATCTTTATAATCCCCTTTTTGCATTAAATATAAATCGTAAAGTTTTTTATTCTCCCTAACGATATTTAAAGCCTTTTTATCGGTCGGATTTTCCAAAAGCCTAGTTAAAGCGTTATTCTCTTTTATAAGTTTTGAGGTCTGATAATAACTGTAAACGCTGTTGCCTATTAAAATGACAACGATAATAACCGCTACACTTATTAAAGATTTTTTGTATTTTCTTATAAATTTTTCAAGCTTAAAAACTTTTACTAGCAGCTCCTCTTCTTTTTTTATCTCTTCTTTTACTTCTTTAATATCCATTATCTGCCTTTTTCTTGAAATTTTATCAAATATTTTTCAATTTGTTTTAAAACCCTATCTTTTACTTCAATTTTTACATCCATAACTTTTAATTTTAAAGGAAACTTTTTAAGTTTTACAAAATCCTTTTTCGTAGTTACGATCGTTTTATCCTTATAACGAGCCAAATCCTCCCATTTATAATCATAATGGTCGGGAAAAAATTTATAATCTTTATCCCAATACCTAAGAAGTCTTTTCGGTTTTGAAATACCGCTTATTAAAATATCTCCGTCGGGTACCGTAACTTTTCTTATAAAATCCCTACCCTCTTTCAAAACCATATCGGCATATTTTAAAGCTATTCTTGGAAACCTGTATCCTCCCGCAGGCAAAGGAAAAGGATTTTTTATTTTTTCATCTATTACTATATTTAACTTCTTAAAAGGTTTGTCAAATCCATCGTCCAAAATTACAAACCCGCATCCAAGCTCTTTAGCTTTTAAAATTCCTTCTTTTCTGTCTTCACTAACTATCACGACGACATCCGTATTTACAGCGATTTCCATAGCCTCATCCCCGCTTAAATCAACTGAGGTTTGAATTTCTCCTTCCTTACTTACAATCAAAAGACCTCTTGATTTTCTTCCGTATCCCCTTAAAACCACAGCAGGCTTATAATTTTTAAAATAACGGGCGATTGTAATGCTTAAAGGAGTTTTACCGCTGCCTCCTAAGATAATATTTCCCACGCTTATAACGGGAATACCCAAATCCTCAAATTTCCTCGGAAACTTAAAATGAAGCGCCGTCATATACAAAAAAGAAAAAGGAAGAAGAGATATAATAAACGGCCAATGATACCATTTAGGATAAAAAAGCATTTCCTCAAAAAAATTGTATATTTTAATTTTCCACTTTACATTTTCCATTTTAAATTAAAGCCTAATATCTCTTTCATAAAGAAAATCATGACCTACTGTTCTGCTTTTTAATTTTGCGATTACCGGAAGTTTTCTTTTAAATTGATTTTGATACACTTTTTTAAGTACAAACTCTACAAGCTGAGAATCATACTTTTTCAAAAGCTCTTCTTTCGTAGCTCTATTATCTACAAAATCTTCCAATACGGGGTCAATTTGGGCATATGAATAACCAAGCTCGGCTTCATCGCTTTGACCTTCCCACAAATCAGCACTTGGAGGTTTATTGATTATACTCTCAGGCACTCCCAAAAACTCGGCAAATTCGAAAATTTCAGTTTTATATAAATCTCCTATCGGATTTAAAGCACTGGCTAAATCACCATATAAAGTCCCATATCCAAGCATTAGTTCGCTTTTATTACTGGTACCGATTACTAAAGCCCCAAGCTCCGCGCTTTTATCATACAGTATCGCCATTCTCATACGGGCACTGAAATTTCCAAATCTTATTCTATCATCAATCGGATAAGCTTTTAAAAGAGGCGCTATAGAAATAATTTCATATTCTATTTCGAATTTTTCACAAAGTTCTTTTGCGTCTTTTATACTCGACTCGCTTGAATACTGGCTAGGGAGCATAAAAGCTTTAAAATTATTTCCCAAAGCCTTTTTGGCAAGCACGGCCACAACCGCGCTGTCTATTCCGCCGCTAAGACCGCATATACCTTTTTTTAATCCCGTTTTGGTAATTTCCTCTTTTATAAAACGGATTAAAAACTCTTCAATTAATTTCCACTTTTTCAAAATTACCCTTCTATATAATTTTTAAGCATTTTTCCAATATTCGGATGTCTTAATTTTTTAATGGCACTGCTTTCAATCTGTCTAACCCTTTCTCTTGTAACATTCAGAGCTTTTCCTATCTCCTCAAGCGTTCTTTCACTTTTATCCGGCATAAGACCGAACCTCATTTTAATTACCGCTTTTTCTCTTTCGTTTAGATTTTCAAGAATTTCTTCTATATGTTTTCTTAAATCTTCCTGAACAACCTCCTCATAAGGATTACTAAATGTTTTATCTTCTATAAAATCACCAAATTTACCGTCTTCTTCCTCACCAACAGGAGCCTCAAGGGATATCGGCTCTTTTGAAATTTTAAGAATTTGTTTTACTTTTTCAATAGGCATTTTCATCTCTTTTGCAATTACTTCAAGAGTTGGCTCTTTTCCTTCTTCTTGAACATATTTTCTTATAATTTTATTAATTTGGTTAATGTTTTCAATCATATGAATAGGAATTCTAACCGTTCTTGCCTGGTCTGCTATTGCCCTACTTATTGCCTGTCTTATCCACCATGTGGCATATGTTGAAAATTTATAACCTTTTTCAAATTCGAATTTATCAATGGCTTTCATAAGCCCTATATTTCCTTCTTGAATTAAATCAAGAAACGGAAGACCGCGATTTGTGTATTTTTTAGCAATACTCACGACAAGTCTCAGGTTTGCTCTTGCCATTTTTTCTTTTGCTTCCGTTACGATTTTTTTACCTCTTTTTAGCTGTTCTAAAATTACTTCAAGCTTTTTAGGGTCCATTCCAAACATATTTTCGCTGGCTTTTTTTGCTTCAACA
>JBDONV010000055.1:0-6288 GCA_039831165.1 Nautiliaceae bacterium
TATGTTATTTGGGCATATAGAAAACAGACTTCATAGAATAGACCATATGATTAGACTTAAAAGACTGCAGGAAGAAACGGGAGGATTTAACGCTTTTATACCTTTGGTTTATCAGCGTCAAAACAACTATTTAAACGTTAAAAAATTTTTAACGGGCATAGAAATTTTAAAAACGGTAGCTGTAAGCAGGATAATTTTAGATAATATTCCTCACATAAAAGCCTATTGGCCTACGTTTACGCTTAACTTGGCTCTTGTAGCTCAGGAATACGGAGCCGATGATATAGACGGTACTATTCAAAAAGAATCTATTCAGTCTTCCGCGGGAGCGGCTTCTAAAAACGGACTTGATATGGAAGAACTGATTTATCAAATAAAAGACGCAGGATTTGTTCCCGTAGAAAGAGATAGTCTTTATAATGAAATTAAAGTTTATAAATAAGAGCTTACTTTTTCTATAACCTCTACCGGATTTATTGGCTTTATAATAACCTCTTTTGCCCCTAAACGGAGGGCCTCTTCTTTTTTTGAATCGTCTGTTGTGAGTATCAGTACGGGGATATTAGCATATTGTGGTTTTTGGCTTTTATAGCTCCTTAAAAATGTAAGCCCGTCCATAACGGGCATCATTAAATCTAGTAATATTAAAGATACATTCGGTGTTAGTTTTTCTAGAGCTTCGGCTCCGTTGTTTGCTTCTATAACTTGATATCCTCCTTTTGTAAGAATGGCTTTTAATAATTTTCTGTTTATTGAATCATCGTCTACTATTAATATTTTTTTATTCATATACTCCCTTTTATTTTATGGAATTTATTAAAGCTTTTATTTTTTCAGGGTCCATATCCTCAATCGTTTTATCGGCGTTTGGGATTGTTTTTTCTGAAATTACTACTATTATTGTATCGTTAAAATAGGATTTTATATTAGAGATTAAGGTGTTTATATCGACATTATTGAAATCCTCTTCTATTATAACGATATTTTTAGCATCTTTTTTCAGAGCTTTTTCAAGTTCTTTTATGTTCGTTGTAGCTTTAAATTCAATATTTAGTATTTCTTTTAGATAATTTATTAAAAAGCTGCTTTCACTTGCTATTATAATATTTTTTTCTTTTTCTTGTTCATCTTTAGATTCTGTTACGGGTTTGTTTTTTGCAGTTTCTTCAAGGACTCTTAAAAGTTCTTTTTTATCTATCGGTTTTGAAATATAATCATCCATTCCGGCACCTATAAATTTTTCTTTATCTCCTTTTAATACGTTTGCCGTAACTGCTATTATCGGCGTATGTGGAAGATTTTCTTCCTTTTCAAATTCGAGAATTTCCTGAGTGGCTTCTATTCCGTCCATAATAGGCATCTGGACATCCATAAAAATAATATCGTATTTTTGAGGATTTGCCGAATATTTATTAAATGCTTCAAGTCCGTTTTCAGCTTTGTCTGCTTCTACACCGAATGATTTTAGTGTAGTGGTTAAGAGTTTCATATTAATAGGATTGTCTTCGGCTATCAACGCTTTTAATTTATAGATTTGATTAGCTGTCGATGTTTTAGTTTTTTTATTCGTTTTTTGTTTTTTTGCAAGCTTAAGTGCGTGAACTATTTTGGAAGGCAGAGTAGGGTCAAAAACGGTTGCATACGGGAAAAGTTTGTCTATTTCTTCTTTATATGCGTATGATGTAACTACAATGGTCGGTATTTCAAGAGAAGATATTTTTTTAACTTCTTCTTTATCGCTTTCTTCATAAAATACTATTAAAGATTTTATATTCTCTTTGTTAATTATTTGTTTAAGCTCTTCTATTGAATTTACGCCTATTTTACTTATTCCGAAATAAGATAAATATTCAAGTGTATATTCTTTTCTTAAAGAATCTTCTTGAGTGTTTAACATTGCACATACAAATCCTGCATATTTTCCTTTTTCATATCTCGGAGTAGGGTTTGATATTTCAAAATCTACGGTAAAATAAAATTTACTCCCTTTATTTATTTCGCTTTCCACTTCTATTTTTGAACCCATAAGTTTAAGATAATTTTTTACAATGGTTAAACCAAGCCCCGTTCCTCCGTATCTTCTGGTAACGGATTCGTCTGCCTGGGCGAATGCTTCGAATATTTTTTCTTTTTGTTCTTCACTCATACCTATTCCCGTATCTTTTACCTCAAAATAGATAGATACTTTATTGTCTTTTTTTATCTCTTTTTGTAGTATTTTTACGCTTATAGTTCCGTTTTGAGGAGTAAATTTAATAGCGTTATTGATAAGATTTGTAAGAATTTCTTTTATTTTTAATATATCTCCTTTTATTACCGAAGGAAGATTAGGAGAAATGTTTGCTACATATTCTATTTTTTTCTGTGCTGCAGGAGTTGCGAATATTTCTAAGGTGTTTTCAAATTCGTCAAGAGCTTTAAAATCTATTATTTCAAGTGAAATTTTATTGCTTTCTATTTTTGAAACGTCTAGGATATTATTAACGATTTGTAAAAGGTTTTTAGCACTTTGAGCTATTGTATTTATATATTCTTCCTGTTCTTGATTAAGGTCGGTTGTTTTTAAGAGTTCTAAAAATCCTAAAATACCGTTTAGAGGGGTTCTTATTTCATGAGACATATTGGCTAAAAACAGAGATTTGGCTTTTGTTGCTTCTTCCGCTTTTTTGACAGATTCTTGAGTGATTTTAATGGCTTTGTTTACGGTGCTTATTGCTTCATGCATTCCGGTTAATGAATCAATATCTATTTTTGTGGATTCTCCGGTTATAGGAGTTAGGGATGTAATAAGTTCGGATAGTTCTTGAATATGGCTTTTGATAAGTTTTAAAATGTATATTCCTATAAACAGCATAATAAGAGCTATTATAAATATAACGGCGTTTATAATAAGATTTTTAGTAGCGTTGTCGTTTATTGTCTGTAGTTGAGTATTAACTTCTTTATTGAGATTGTGAATTGCTTTTTGAAAATAGCTAATTCTTTTTGTAAATATATCAAAATATTCGAAAGAGTCTATAGGATATCCGTTAAATTCGTTGGTAAGATAATATTCCATATTTGCTTGTTGGATAAAGAATACAACTGTTTTAACGTCTTTTTCTATATTCTTAAACGATTGTTGATTAAAAATTTTTTGAGTTTCTTGAGTTAAAAGATAAATAGGCAATATATTTGTGTCATGAAAATATTTTAAAAGAACGTTTTGGTATTCTTCTTGGCTCATAGGTAAATCGGCTGTTATGTAATAAGAACCAAATCCTCTAATAATACCCGAATAAGCGATAATTTTTTCAAATGGAAATTTTAATTGATACGTTTTTTTGATTTCATCTGGAAACTGTTTATAAATATCTGCTTGTACCTTCATAATGGTATCTTCTAGCTTAGTATAATAGGTAAAAAAATATGTTTTAATGTAATTTTGTTGAAATGAATCTATTTTCTTTCTTATTGACTGTAGTTTATTTGTAAGTTTTATAATAGGTCTAACTTTATCGGTAAATTCGGGATGTTGTTGAACATATTTATAAAATCCGTTTATGGCTTTTGAAAAGAGGTCTCTTTTTTTAGCTAAAACTTCTTTTGAATTTGGATAACCGCCTTTTGATACTGCGTAAATTGAAGTAGTTCCTCTCTCTTGTCCTAGATACACGAGCATATTTTCTAAGTGTTTTGCAAGTTCAAGATTTTTAGCCGCTATTTTTACATGATTATAAGTATTATAGTTTTTGTATAAAAAATATCCGCTTATACTAAGTAAAATAATAGTAGGTATAAAAACTGCAAGCGAAATCAGTTTTGTTAACGAAGTTTTCATTTTTTCTCCTTAATCTCTTTAAAGTCTTCACATTCTTTTTTTGTTGATGCGTTTTTAAGAGAATCTTGTAAATATTTTTTTGCAAGTTTTTCTTTTCCTATTTCTTTATAAAGTTTTGCTAAAGGACAATTTACCCTTTTATTCCCCAGTTTTAACGCTTTTAAGTAATATTTTTCGGCTAAGAAAAGATTTTTGTCTGTTCCCCATCCTTTATGGTACATTTCTCCTAGCATAAAATAAATTTGGGATGAAGCTTTATTTTGGGATTCAAGCTCTTTTGTAAGAAAAAAAGATTCTTTAAAATATTTCTGAGCTTCAGAAGGGTTTGTTTTGTGCAGTTTTAAACCTTTTTTATAATATTGAAAAGCTTTTGAATAGGTAAGGTCAATGGCAAACGCTAAAACGGATATGATTAACATCCATATTATTTTTTTCATTTATTTTCCTTTATCAGCTCTTCAAGTTCTTGAGGAGAGGCTATTTTTGTATTTAAGATTTTTTCTATATATTTTTTGTCCTTATTGAATTTTTTTAAGTTTTTAGAAGATTTATACTCTTTTAGCGTTTCTTTTATAAGTTTTGCTATGTGAGAAGGAATGTTAATTTTATTTTTATTTTCCGCTTCGAGTTTATGTATATATTTATAAAAATTTTCTATAAGAGAAGAAAGTTTTTTTATATCTTCTTTTTTTCTTGAGCTTTCGTCTATTTCTTTTAAAAATTTTCCTATATTATGAAGTCTGAGATTTAAAGCGGCTCCTTTTAGTTTATGAGCGGTTTTGTGCAGTGTTTCGTAATCTTGGGTTTCAAGTGCTTTTTTAAGGTTTTCTTTTTCCGTTTTAAACATATTAAAAAGTTCTTTTTTTAGCTCTTTTATGGTTTCTAAATCTACTCCTAGTTCTGTTGCGGCTTGTATAAGCTCTTCTTCCAGTGTTGTTTGGGCTTTTGAGATTTCTAAAGATGATATTTTTTCTGTTGTTGTAGCGGTTTTATGCTGTTTTTTAAGAGAAAGGGAGAAGATTTTTATATCTTGGGTAGATAATACGGTTTCTTCTTTTACTGTGAATAAATAATTATTTATTTTTAGGGTCTCTTCTTTTAAGGATTTGATTTGCAAGTCTATTATGTTTATAACCTCACTTATTGTATAAAGGTCGGTTTTTAATAAAGATGCTAATTTTTTATCGATGGCTTCTATTTTGGAATTTCTGAGTATTATAAACATTTTATTCCTTCTCTTTTATTTCTTTATAGAGTTTTGAATATTTCTGTTTATCTTGAGTAGATACCGGTTTCCTTATAGAAATGTAACCTGTTTTGTTGCCTTTTTCGTCAAAAATGGGTTCTATAAATGCTTCTACCCAGTAATATTTTCCGTCTTTCCGTAAATTTTTAACAAACCCTCTCCATGAAGAGTTTTTTTCTATCTTTTCCCATAATTCTTTAAAAACAGATTTTGGCATATCTGGGTGTCTGATGATATTATGAGGTTTGCCTATAAGTTCTTCTTTTGAATAACCCGAAAGTTTACAAAATGGATGGTTGACATAGGTTATTACACCTTTTAAATCGGTTTTGCTTATAATTGGTCTGTTTTCAACTCCTGCATCTTCAAAAGTAACTTCTTCGTCAATGGGAGATGGTCTCATTATTATTTTTCCTTTTTAGCCTCTTTTTGCAATTTTAACTAATTTTAAGTAAAATTCAATAATAAAATTAAAAAATTTATAAAAAACTTAAAAGGATAAATATGAAAGTTTTACTTATAAAGGATGTAAAAGGTCTTGGAAAAGCCGGAGAGATAAAAGAAGCGAAAGACGGATATGCCAGAAACTTTTTAATTCCAAGAGGCTTTGCAAAACTTGCAACTCCTCAAGTAATTAAAGAGTGGGAAAAAGAACAGGCTGAAAAGCAGGCCAAGCTTGAATCTGAGCTAAGAGAACTTAATGAAATAAAAGAAAAACTTGAAAATACGAAAATTGTAATTAAACATAAATTGGGTGCAAACGGTCAGCTTATAGGCTCTGTTACAAATAAGGAAATAGCTGAAAAATTAAAAGAGATGGGATTTGATTTTGATAAAAAACAGATAGAACATACATCTATTAAAGCTCCCGGGGAATATACAGTGGATATTAAATTAGGCCATGGAATTCATGGAAAAATCAATTTGGTGGTAGAAGGCGAGTAATGAGCAATATTCATTTAGAAGCCACTACAATACTCGGATATAAAAAAGACGGAGTAGCCGTAATAGGAGGTGATGGTCAGGTTACGTTTGGTCATGCCGTACTTAAAGGAAATGCAAAAAAAGTAAGAACTCTTTATAATGGGAAAGTGCTTGCCGGATTTGCCGGAAGCACGGCTGATGCATTTATTTTATTCGATATGTTTGAAAATCATCTTCAAAACAGAAAGGGCGATTTATTAAAAGCCGTTATCGATTTTGCAAAAGAGTGGAGAAAAGA
>JBDONV010000056.1:0-1752 GCA_039831165.1 Nautiliaceae bacterium
TTTTCCGTTTCAAAGTAGTTTTGAAGATAATAAGTTCCTCTATATCCTTTTTGATGTAGTATTTTAATAATTTCATTTATATCATTTTCATCTAAAAGGTCAGTATGAACGGTGGTACGAACTTCAAAATCAACATCGCTATTAATCAAAAAATCAAGCGTTCTTTCAAATTTTTCATAATGCTTGTTTTGGGTAATTTTCTCGAATTTCTCAGGAGGAGCTTTAAAATCAAGAGCGATATAATCCACAAGCTCTTGTTGTACCATATCTTTAATAACATCAAAATTTATTCCGTTTGTATCAAGCTTTATATCAAATCCAAGCTCTTTAATTTTCTGACTAAAAGGAATCAAGTTTTTATAAAGCGTAGCTTCACCACCCGTAAAGCTAACCCCGTCAAGCAAGCCTACTCTTTTTTTTAAAAAATCCAGAATTTCATTTTCTTCTATTCTTTTTTCCCCGAATACCACATCCTTATTGTAACAATAAGGACAGCGCATATTACACCCGCTAAACCAAATAATAGCCGCAAGGCGACCGGGGAAATCAAGAGTTGAAAACTTCTGAAAAGAATAAATACCTAACATTCTTTAAAATACTTTCTTTCTTTATGTTCAGCTTTTTTTCCGATATTAAAGCTCTCTACCGGTCTATGATACCCCATAACTCTTGTATAAACCATACATTTTTGACGTTTGTGTTCTACTTTTTTTAGTAATTCTTCTTTATTTAATACTTTTTCTTCCATTTTTACTCCTTATTTTCAATTTCTTCTAAAAGTTCTTCGTCACAATATGGACAGTATTCATACTCTCCCGGAATATACCCGTGTTTCGGACATACGGAAAATACCGGTGTTATAGAAATATAAGGCAGCCTGAAATTGGTAATGGCTTTCTTAACCAAATTCTTAGCGGCATCGGCTGAGCTTAATTTTTCGCTCATATATAAATGAAGCACTGTCCCTCCCGTATACATTGTCTGTAATTCATCCTGAAGTTCAAGCGCCTCAAACGGGTCATCCGTATAATCAACCGGAAGCTGAGATGAGTTCGTATAATAAGGAGCATCTTCAAATCCGGCCTGAATAATATCAGGAAACCTTTTTTTGTCTTCTTTTGCAAATCTATAAGTGGTACCTTCCGCCGGGGTTGCTTCAAGATTATAAAGGTTACCCGTTTCTTCTTGATAAATTTTTAGTCTCTCTCTCATAAATTCAAGCACTTCTTTAGCAAACTCTATCCCTTTATCGGTTGCTATATTTTCTCTGTCTCCAGTGAAATTTCTAATCATTTCATTCATTCCGTTTACGCCTATAGTTGAAAAATGATTGTTAAATCCCGGCAAATATCTTCTCGTATAGGGATAAAGACCTCTGTCATACATCTCCTGAACGAATTTGCGTTTTTTCTCAAGTGTAGATTTTGCCAAATCCATAAGCTCCGTAAGCCTTTCAAATAATGCTTCTTTATCTCCTTTATAAAGATATCCAAGACGCGCCATATTAATAGTTACAACTCCTATACTTCCTGTCATCTCGGCACTTCCAAAAAGCCCACCGCCTCTTTTTAAAAGCTCTCTTAAATCAAGTTGAAGCCTACAGCACATACTCCTGACAGCTCCTGGCTCATAAGCGTTAGGATTTCTTACTTTATTACCGTTTTCATCGATAATATACTGGCTTCCTATGAAATTTTGAAAATAGCTACTTCCGATTTTTGCCGTATTTTCCCATAACGCTTTAGCCGCTTC
>JBDONV010000091.1:0-1742 GCA_039831165.1 Nautiliaceae bacterium
AACGAATGGGAGAATAAAGGAATTTCAGACGATACGGAGAAAAGAAACATCCAAAAAACCCCGACCCCTCTCCCGAAAGAATACGAGGATTTAGACTATAATCAGACAAGAGCGCTTTATGAGTTTAAACCCGCTTTGCTGACGGGATAATTATTTTTCGTGATGCGGTTTTTTGTTAGATGCTTGAATGACTGAATAAATAGCTAAAATAGCCAATATAATTCCCAGACCTGTCCATATTATTTGTCCCATTTTTCTCTCCTTTGTAAATAAATACCCGATAACATAAGTATTATTCCTATTATTGCGTCAATCCAATTCATTAACTGGATATCAGATAAAGTAATGCCATATCCAGCATTTACGAAAAAGCCAAGACCTACATTCTCAAATATCTTTCCCCTTGTTTCCAAATCATACCACATATTTTTAAGTATTCTCATATAAGTCCCTCGTCTTTTAAATGTTTTCTGATTGTATCTCTACTCATTCCTAAGTCCTTGGCTATTTTTGATATATGCCAACTCCCATTTTTCTTTTTGTAATCATCTTTAAACATACCTGTGATAAGGCTCATTATTTTTTTATGTGCCTTTTCATATTGTGCTTTTGAATTACTCAAGGCTCTTTCTCTTCTTGTCATTTTTAGTTCCTTGTCGTCTTTTGTTTTTCTAACATAGTTCCAATTATTTACGCCGCCTCCTGTATTGTAGTTCTCAACAATCCAATTGTAGATTGCCTTTGCTTTTGCTCTTATAGTGCTTGTTTCTTTTGTTTTTCCTAAAATTTCGTTTCCGAGTTTTCCGATTTCTTCTAAATACTCTTTTGTTAGAGCTTCTTTACTGTTTGCCTTTACAAAATCATAGGCAATAAATCTCATATAGTCAAACAGGGCATCGTCAGTTATTTTTTTTTCTCCAAGAAGAGCTTTTGCAATTTTTAAATTTTCAACCTGTTCTTCTTTTTTGGATACCTTATAGTCTATACTATCCAGAATTGTGCTAAAATCTTTTAGAGAATAAATAACATCTAATTGTAAAGTATAATTAACTTTTTTATCTAAAATAGGCGGGTGCTTGATTCTTTCAATGTAGGCTATATTATGTAGTTTTAGAAAAGTTTTTTCAAAACGCTTAATAATATCTTGCAAAAACTTACGATTTTTTTCAGTTTTAAAGAAACCTTCAATGAAATAACCGATAAAAACTCCGTTTTTACCTTTTGGGTAGATAATAACATTTGGTACAGGGAGATAAAGTTCTATCCACTCATCACCCTTGCCGCCTGCAAGGTAGAAAAAAATAAAGTAAAATTCTTTATTTTTTAGTAGATTGTGGTATAATTTTAACACATCTACGGGCATTTAAAATCCTTTTAAATCGTTCGTTGTTGTTGTTCGTTGGGTGGGTAGGGTTTGGCGGAACCCTACCTGTATTCTATCTAATATATTCTATCTAAAAGTGCATAATCCTGTCAATATTTTATTTGTTTTATTCAAATTTCAAAAATGACTAATGCCTATTACTATAAGGGGTTTCTACTGTTTAGAATGGTAAGCACCCTAATGGGTGCATTCCGATAGTTGCAAGCCTAACGGCTTGCTATTTTATATAAAGTTTTTTCTAAATAATAAATGAGATTTAAAAAAAAATATAAGACTACGGAAACAGATTCGTCTGCAAGAGTAATGCTCTGCATTACTTTCTTTGTAAGATTATGTTTCTTATTCTGTAACCTTTCGT
>JBDONV010000148.1:0-1740 GCA_039831165.1 Nautiliaceae bacterium
CTAAAAGCGCACCTTCGCTAGATTTTAACGATTTGCTGACTTCATGAGAAAAATCTACATGTCCTGGCGTATCGATAAGATTTAAAATATGACCCTTATATTCAAGCCTTACGCTTTGGGCCTTAATGGTAATTCCTCTTTCTTTTTCAATATCCATGGTATCAAGAAGCTGGTCTTCTTTTTCTCTTTCGCTAATACCTCCGCAAAATTCTATAAGTCTGTCGGCTAAAGTTGATTTTCCATGGTCGATATGAGCTATTATGGAAAAGTTTCTTATTTTATCTTGCATTAAAGGCCTTTTTTGCCGTAATTATATCACAATCCAAATCTTAAAATAAGATTAATTTTTAAATTAATTTCTTTAAAAAACTTGACACAAAAGAACTAAATTTTATATAATACGTTAACTTAAAAAAAATTAAGGAGGGACACATGAAAAAATTACTCACATCTGCGTTAGCAGCAGCTGTTTTAACAAGCACAGCTTTTGCAACGGACAATAAAACAAATCAAGTAAGCAAAAACGCCGTTACAAAAGCGGAACAAAAAGCTCAAAACAACACAAAACTTATAAAAGAAGCGATAAGAGCTATTCAATATACTCAGGATGCATTAATTTACTTAAATTCAAAAAAGGTAGATAAAGCAAAAGAAGCATTAAAAAACGCTATAGGTCAACTTGCTATCGTGCTTAATTCTCCAAACGCACCTTATCTTTTACCAATTGACATTCAAATGGAAGCATATGAATTCAAAGGAGAATTAAAAGATGTAGCAAAAATGGTATCTAAAGCAAAACTTTTAGTAGCGGAAAACAAACTGCCTGAAGCAAGAGCTCTTTTAAACACTTTAAGAGACGAGATTGTAATCAAAACAATAAATCTTCCTTTAGCGACATATCCTGCGGCTTTACAACTTGCGGTTAGATACTTAAACGAAGGTAAAGTAAAAGAAGCTCAAGACGTGCTTGCAATGGCGTTATCAACATTGGTTGAAATAGATACAATTATTCCAATTCCTATCGTAAAAGCCGAAGCGCTTATAACTGAAGCTTCAAAAATAGTTAAAAAAGATAAAAAACAGGCTATAAAATACCTTGAAGAAGCGAAATATCAACTTAAACTTGGAGAAGTTTTAGGATATACAAGCAAAAGCGATACTACTTACAAAATGCTTGAAAAAGCAATTAAAAACCTTGAAAAAGAGATTAAAGCAAACCATAAAACAGAAAGTCTGTTTAAAGAACTTCTTCAAAAACTCAAAGAATTTAAAGAAAAAGCGATTCAACAAATCAGCAAATAATCTCTTTTTCTCCTTCTTTTTTTATCAAAAATATTTATTCTCAGACACCATTTATTAAATATAAAAAAACCTAAAAAGAAATTATTTTTTCTTCTTTTTAGGCGGCGTTACAAGCAGATTAATATAATTCCCTTCAAGCTTAGGTTCGTTTTGTTTTTCGGCAACGTCTTTTAGCATATCCCAAACTCTGTTAATAACCTCAAAACCTTTTTCAGGAGTGGCAAGTTCCCTTCCTCTTAAAAAAACTCTAAGTTTAACGTGTTTCCCTTTTTCAAGAAATTCTCTTGCATGTTTTACTTTATAATTTATGTCGTTGTCTTGTATTTTTGAAGTAAATTTAATCTCTTTAACTTCTATCTTAACCTGTTTTTTCTTAGCCTCTTTTTTCTTTCTTTCCTGTTCGTATTTATATTTTCCATAGTCCATAACTTTAGCAAC
>JBDONV010000038.1:0-6225 GCA_039831165.1 Nautiliaceae bacterium
TGAAACAAAACTTCAAATTCTCCCACTATCTCTTTTACAAAATCAAAATCCCCTACACTAACTCCCCCTGTAGTCACTACAACATCGCTGTTTTTAAGGGCTTCAACTATTTTTTCTTTTATTACTTTTTTATTATCACCCGCAATTCCAAGATTGTGCGCCTCAAAACCGAAATTTCTGCCAAGGGTCGTTAAAGTATAATTATTCGAACTTCTGATTTGCCCCATTTTATACTCTTCATCCAAATCAACAACCTCTTCCCCTGTGGCAAGCACGGATACTACAGGCTTTTTAACAACGCTTACAACAGGCATTCCAAGAGAAGCCAGCACTCCGATTTCACCCGACTTTAACAAAGTCCCTTTTTTTATTAGAACTTCACCTTTTTTAAAATCTTCCCCCACAGGTCTTACGGAAAAACCTTTTTGGACTTTTTTTACAACTTTTAAAATGTCTCCCTCAACTTCTACGTTTTCAATAGGCACAAGCGTATCGGCCCCTTTTGGCATAAAAGAACCCGTATAAGTTTTAACGGCCTCTCCTTCTTTTATTTCATCATATTCAAAAGTACCCGCTGGATTTCGTCCTATAATTTTTATATCTTTATCAATGTCTTCATATTTTACGGCATATCCGTCCATTGAAGCCGTAGGCATATAAGGGTTGTCGTATTTTGCCACGACATCTTCGGCAAGAACCCTGTTTAGGGCGTTTTCCAGAAAAACTCTCTCACTCCCTTTAATTTCAGGGAGATTTTCTTTTAATATTTTTACAGACTCTTCAAAACTTATATGTCCCATATCAATCCTTTAAAATTCCGGCACCCGGAAGTTTTTTCGCTCTGTCTTTAGCAAATATTCTTCTACCTCCAATTAAATCATATTTCCAAATAGGAGCGTTTGCTTTAAAATCCTCTACGAATTCTTCTAAATATTTAAAACCTTCGCGTCTGTGTTTAGTAAATACAGCACATAAAAAACTGCTCTCCCCTACCATAACATCACCGAAACTGTGAGCCATAATAATCTTTGCATCTTTTAAGTTTTGCCACTTTTTAAACCACTCATTAAGCATCGGAAGATATAAATCAAAACTAAGCCCTTCTATTCCGTTATCAGGCCTTACTATTCCTATAAAAGGAATCATGGCCCCATATCCGTCAAGCTTACACTCATTATACCATCTCTCAAGCGTTTCTATTACGGGAATTCCGCCTTTAAAAATTTCTACCATTTCAGCCTCCGCAAACAGGCGGTAAAATCACCACCCTGTCTCCATTTTTAAGCTCAACATCCAAATCCTGGACAATTTTGTCATTTACCGCCACCGCACTGTTTTCAAGCCAGGGCTTTAAAGATTCGTCACTATTTAAAATTTCTTTTAATTCTTTTAAAGACCTTGCTTCCACTTCCACAGGTTCTTTTCCAATAGGACCTAAAAATTCTACTCTCACCATTTTTTCCCTTTATGTTAAAATTCCAATAAAAAGGCTCATATGTTAGGACATATTGATTACTTAAACCTTTTGCCATTTTATCAATTTTTGAAAAAAAAGAATATAAAAATTAGAAAATCCTATCCTTCTAAAATAAACGAATGGTTTGAAACCGGAAAAATAGACGCCGCTTTTATCTCTTCGATTAAAGCCAAAAATAAAAAATGTTTTCCCGTAGGCATTGCAGCAAAAAAAGAAGTAAGAAGCGTTCTTTTATGTAAAGGGAAAGGAGAAGATTATGAATCTGCCACTTCTAACGTTTTAGCAAAAATTTTACAAAAAAAAGGAAAAGTGGTAATAGGAGATAAAGCGTTAAAAGAAAAAAACTGCGAAGATTTGGCAAAACTCTGGTATGAAGAATATAAACTACCTTTTGTTTTCGCCCTATTTTGCGTTAATAAAGATTATAAAAAATACGAAAAACTTATTAATGAGTTTTTAAAGCACAAACAAAAAATCCCTTATTCGATTTTAAAAAAATATGCCCAAAGAATAGGAATTACTCCAAAAGAAGCAAGAGAATACCTTGATAAGATAATTTATTACAG
Organism: Nautiliaceae bacterium; assembly: GCA_039831165.1. GTDB lineage: Bacteria > Campylobacterota > Campylobacteria > Campylobacterales > Nautiliaceae > Caminibacter. Next base: position 2,044 of record JBDONV010000038.1, read on the forward strand.
ACTCGGATGGAGAGAAAAAAAAGCGCTAAAACTTTTTTGGAGAAAAGCCCGTGAACTTACCAAAAATTATTGATAGATTTTTTTTATATATTCTATTTTTCTTGTCATATTCAAAAGCAGCATATCAGCAACGACGCAAGCAGCCATTGCCTCGGCCACTACGCTGCCTCTAATCGCTACAATCGGGTCATGACGACCTTTTAGATTCACTTCCACTTCGTTTCCATATATATCCACGGATTTTTGAGGTTTAAAAATTGAGGGAGTCGGTTTAAAATATATTTCAAGCACCACTTCTTCTCCGTTGCTAATCCCTCCGAGCACGCCTCCTGAATTATTACTCAAAAAACCCTCTTTGCTTATTTCATCATTATTTTCCGCTCCTGTCAGTTTATGAGCTTCTGTATTGCCTATATATATCCCTTTTACAGCATTTATGCTTAGCATGGCACTTGCCAAAATATTGTCAAGTTTATAATATATCGGCTCTCCAAGCCCTACGGGGAGGTTTTTTATTTTCAGTTTTACAACACCTCCAAGAGAGTTATGCTCTTCGCGGGCTTTATCTATAAGCTCCATCCACTCTTTTTCTGCATCTTTATCAAGAGCGAAAAGAGACGAAGTTTTTGCATATTTAAAATCTTCATTTTTTGCTCTTATTCCCCCGATTTCAACGGTTCCTGCTTCTATTTCTATATTCAGCTCTTTTAGAATCATTTTAGCTACAGCTCCCGCAGCCACCCTAGCAGCCGTTTCACGAGCGCTGCTTCTGCCTCCACCTCTATAATCTCTTATGCCGTATTTATGAAAATAGGTAAAATCGGCATGACCCGGGCGGAAAATGTCTTTTATGTTTGAATAATCCCTGCTCTTTTGGTCTTGATTAAAAATTACAATAGAAATTGGAGTCCCGGTCGTTTTACCTTCAAAAACTCCGCTTAATACTTCAGGAGTATCAAGTTCTTTTCTTTGAGTGGCAAACCTGTTTTTTCCAGGCCTTCTTCTATCTAGTTCATTTATTAAAAATTCTTCATCAAATTCCACTCCCGCCGGCACGCCGTCCACAACAACTCCGATAGCTTTTCCATGTGATTCGCCAAAAGTCGTAAACCTAAAAATTTCTCCAAAACTGTTAAACATATATAACCTTTAAATATTAAGCTCTTTTTTTAATTTTTGAATAGTAAGCCTTGCGCCTTCTTGCTGAGCTGTTTTTTTACTTTTGCCTTTTGCACGCGCATATTCTTTATCGTTAATATAAACGCCTATTTCGAACTCTTTTTTATGGTCAGGTCCAGTAGCACTTATAAGCCTGTATTCCGGCACCACACCAAAATGAGCCTGTGTAATTTCCTGCAGGGTTGTCTTATAGTCTTTTAAAAGTTCTTCCGGGGTGATTACCGGAAATTCCTCTTTTAATAGTCTCAGGGCTATTTCTTTTGCTTTGTCAAAACCGGCTTCTAAATATACAGCCCCTATTAAAGCCTCAAAAGCGCTTGAGAGAATCGAAGGTTTTTCCCTTCCTTTGTTATTTTCCTCCGCAGGAGATAAAAAAATATATTTTCCAAGATTAAGCCTTTTAGCAAGTTTGGTAAAAGCATCTTCATTAACAAGAGCTGCTCTTAACTTAGAAAGTATTCCCTCCTCGGCATTTGGAAAAAGATGATAAAGATACTCCCCCACTATCAAATCAAGAACCGCATCCCCCAAATACTCTAGTCTTTCATTATTAAAATCTTTTGTATAACTTCTGTGTGTCAGAGCCTCGGTTAAGAGTTTTTCATTTTTAAACTCATACCCCAAGCTCTTTTGTAATTCTTCAGCTACCATTTATTATCCTTTCATATGTTTTTGGTATTAAATCAACGCTTTCGGGTTTAAATTCTATTAAAGAATTAATATCTATAAACTGAGGTTTTGAACTCAGATAAAAAAACAAAAAATGCGTAAGGGCTGAAACTTTATTATTGCATTTAATACATTCGGCGCTTTCAAGCACCTTTATTTTATCATTTTCCAATCCCCACATTTTAGCAATCTCTCCTGCTAGTCCAAAAAGAGTAAAACCCGTCATTCTTTTAAGAAGCGTACCGTATTCCAAAGGAACGGAATTAAGTACAATTTCTAATTTTTCTTTCTTATTTCCTAAAAGAGAATCACAAACACACACCGTTGCCGGAACAATAGCTCCTATTTCGGAATATTTTTTATACTCGCTCTCTCCAAACTCAAAAATACTGAAATCTTCGAAAGAATTCATAAAACTGGCCTGAAAATCACTGAAATTAAAATTTTTAAAAATTTTCCACTCTTTCGGCTGCAAAAGAGACACTAGATAGGAATAAACAAGGTTTTTTGCCATCTCAAGACCTATCATTGAAAAAAGTTGAACGGTATCCTCTACTTTATTAGGCAAAGAAAAATAAGCTGAATTTACTACACTCTCTATCTGTTTTTTTAATACAAAATCTTTATCCGCCTCTAACGCCGCTTTTTTAAGTTCTCCCTCTTTTAAATACTTAAGGCAGGCTTGAACGCTTTTAGGTACCGGAGGAATTTCTTTTAAATATTTCGCTATTTCTTCTTTACTTATCAGCAATTTTTCTCCTTAACGCTTCGTCTCTTGCAATTTTATCACATTTTTCATTTTCATTATGTCCGTTATGAGCTTTTACCCAAAACATATTAAGCTTATGAGGTCTGCTAACCTCAATAAATTCTTTCCATAAATCTTCGTTTTTGACGTTTTTAAAATTCTTTTTTTTCCAATTTTCAAGCCATTCGTTTATTCCTTTTACTACATAGGTGGAATCGGAATAAATATCAACTTCACAAGGCTCTTTTAACGCTTTAAGGGCTTCTATAACGGCTTTTAGTTCCATTTTATTATTGGTAGTATAACTTTCCCCTCCTTTTAATATTTTTTCATAATTTTTATATCTCAAAATAGCGCACCATCCGCCGGGACCGGGATTTCCAAGAGAACTTCCGTCAGTAAAAATTTCTATTCTTTTCAAATGTTACCTTTTGATATTTTTTATTACTTAATAAAAGAGTTATTTTGTCTTTTTTAATTTTTTGTGTTATAATAATTTTACAAATTTTATCAAAAGGAGGCACAAATGCCAAAAATCAACAGATATCAAGATATTTCTCAAATAGACAGAGAAGCTAAAAAAGATTATATCGACAGACATTCACCGTTTGTAATTTGCGAGGACAATGCAAAAAAAGGTGAAAAATTTAAAGTAAAAGTAAAAGTAGGTAACGAATACGCTCATCCGGATGATTTTGACCATTATATAGCATATGTTCAACTTTGGGACGGAGATACCCTACTTGGTCAAGCAACATTTACACCTGGAACTCTTGGAAACCAAAAAGACCACGTTGAAGTAGATTTTTATATTATTCCTACTAAAAACAAACTTAAATTAACTGCTATGAGTTACTGCACAAAACACGGATTATGGGAGAGCGAAGTAAAAGAAGTTACAGTTAGCGAATAACTCCTTTTTCCCTCCCTGTTTTTCGAATATGTCATATTCATGTCATTTATCAGAATGTTTTATTCTAAATGAATATTCAATTGTAATTTTTTTAAAGCAATCAATTAATTTATTGTTAATTTTTCTTGACTACCAAATTAATTTGATATATAATTTTTGGTAGCCTCGAAGGAGGGCTTATGTTTAAACGAATTTTATTCTTTTACATAGATGGGTTTAAAAACCTGTCAGACCTCGGGCGTAAGCTTTGGGTCATTATTATTATCAAGTTAGTTGTAATTTTTGTAGTGTTGAAAGTTTTCTTCTTCCCTACAATTTCGTCAAAAGTAAAGGGAGAAGAAAACTTAAAAGACCTTTATGTCAAACAACTTACAAAAGTTACAACCTCTAAACAAAAAAAGGAGGAATAGCATGGTAGATTACAGCATGCTTGAATGGGCGAGAGCCCAATTTGCAATGACGGCATTATTCCACTTCTTTTTCGTACCGTTTACGCTTGGAATGTCGTTTATCGTAGCATTCTTTGAAACAATTTACGTAAAAACCGGTAAAAAAGAGTGGAAAGAAATCACTCAGTTTTGGCAATTAATTTTCGGAATTAACTTTGCACTTGGTTTATCTACTGGTATTATTCACGAATTTGAGTTTGGAACCAACTGGTCTACATACTCAT
>JBDONV010000258.1:0-1729 GCA_039831165.1 Nautiliaceae bacterium
AGAGCCTAAAAAGCTTGTAAAAGATTATGTTGTTATGGGAGGTGAGGAAGAATTTTCAAAAGTCGATATTCCCAAGACTTCAAAAAAACTGCCTCTTTTACTGGCAAGACTTGCTTATGTTTTTGAAATATATGATGAAAATTTAAAAGAAGATACGGATTTTGAGGATTTTGTTGAGATTGTTTTAAAATCCCTTAGAGTAAAAAAAGAGATACAAAATCACGGCACTACATTAGAAGAAGTGGCGGGGGTTTTATATTTGATGGATAATGCGAAAAAAATAAGCGTTATGGTGGGAGATTTGGAAGAAGAAGAGATGGAAAACCTGCTTAGCTTTCTTAAAATGTTTGAAAATAAAGTAGGGGTTTTCTCAAAAAAGGCGATTGATGCGGGATTTGAATTTTATGGAATATAAGGAGAACAAATGTATTTATTAAACACTTACGCAAGATTTGATATAGCTTTTGTCAGAGGTGAAAACGCAACGCTTTGGGACAGGGATGAAAACGATTATATCGATTTTACGAGCGGTATAGGGGTTGTGAGTGTCGGGCATTCGAATGTAAGACTTGCAAATGCCATATGCGACCAGGCAAACAGAATTATTCACATCTCAAATCTTTTTAGAATTCCTCCTCAGGAGAAACTGGCTGAAATGCTGATTGTAAGAAGTCCTATAGAAGAAGGGGGAGTGTTTTTTTGTAATTCTGGGGCCGAAGCAAATGAAACGGCACTTAAAATTGCCAGAAAATACGGAGAAGTAAACGGAGAGATTAAAAGATATAAAATAATTACGCTTGAAAATTCTTTTCACGGAAGAACCATATCTACTCTAAAAGCCACCGGTCAGCCGAAATTTCATGAGTATTTCGGGCCTTTTCCTGACGGGTTCGATTACGCAAAAGACATAGATGACATATACAATAAAATTGACGATAAAACGATTGCCGTTATGATTGAACTTATTCAGGGTGAGGGAGGAGTTAATCCTTTTGACATAGAAAAAGTCCAAAAGCTTGAGAGAGAACTTAGAAAAAGAGATATTCTTTTAATAGTTGATGAGGTTCAAACGGGAATTTATAGAACGGGAGAATTTTTAGCGAGTAATCTTTATGATATTACTCCGGATATCATAACTCTTGCCAAAGGTTTAGGCGGCGGAGTTCCTATAGGAGCTGTACTGACGTCTCTTACAGATGTTTTAAAACCAGGAGACCACGGAAGTACTTTTGGAGGTAATTATCTATCAACAAGAGCCGGAATAGAAGTTTTATATATTTTGGACGAATATTATAAAAGCGGACAATTAAAAGAGACGATTGAATATTTTGACAATAAACTTGTGGAAATCGCTAAGGAATTTCCGAATCTTTTTGACAGCGTCAGCGGATACGGGCTTATGAAAGCGCTAAAAGCCCATACATCTGAGATTAGAGACGAAGTTGTTAAAAAATGTTTTGAAAACAGGGTGCTTGTATTAAAAGCCGGGGAAAAATCAGTAAGATTTTTACCTCCTCTTACTATTACACAAACGGAAATAGACGAAGGCTTTGACAGAATAAAAAATGCCCTAAAGGATATTAATTGAGAAAATTAATATTTCTTTTCCCTTTTATTTTATATGCGGGTATTTTAAGCGAGCTTAAACAAAAAGAGATAAGTATTGATTCTTTAAAATCAGTTAAAGATTCTCTTGAAACTAAAAGAAGCTGGATTAATCCTGTTACTT
>JBDONV010000008.1:0-6188 GCA_039831165.1 Nautiliaceae bacterium
TTGTTTATGTTTTTTAAAATATTTTCAGCTTTTTGATGTAATTCTTTTTTTGTAGATACTCTTGCGTTTAAAAAAAAGATATCAAAATCATCCGCCGAATATTTTTCATACATTTTTGATAAAAATCCGTTTAACTGAGGCATTCCACAATGGTCTTTATTATCGTATGAGTTAACGATTAAAATCTTTGAAAAGGCAAATATCGCCAACAAACATACACTTATTAAAGGTTTCATTTTTTTTACTTTTTTATTATTATTATATAATATAATAAAAAATAGAGTCAAGTTATAATTTACAACAAACTTATTTAAAAAAATATTTATTAAATCATAATTTTAAATTCTTTGGTATAATTTTGAAAAAAAGGTCAAATATGCTTATAAAAGAACCTCAAGTTCCTTTTATTGCCAGAAGAATAGCTATCGATTTGTTAAACAGCGGATATGTCACCTTTCCTAAGGGAATGGATAATGCCATTAAAGAGATAGAAGAGATAGTATTAGATGATGTTTTATGGGAGAGGGAAATAGAAGATAAAACAAGGGAAATATTGGCAAAACAAGAGGAGGAAAACGAGTTTCTTTTTTATGATGTTGATAGGCGGGAACTTTTTAAGCTGTTAAAAAAAGAGATAGCAAAAGAAGAGGGATTTAATATAAAAAAAGAAGATAGATTTGATGAGCTTTCTTCTTTTTTGGTAAAAGAGTTATGGGATAAAGAACTTATAGATTATGACGTAAGAGACGGTAAAATCAAAAATATTATTTTTAATTCGTTAATGAACTTTTTAAATAAAGAAAAGGAAGCAAGAGACGCTGTATATGAAAAAATGGAACATTACAAAAGACCTCTTGTGCCAGGAAGTGACGAATGGGAACTTGTATTTCAAAGACTTTACGAGCAGGAACTTAAAAAAAGAGGACTCATTTAAAGGAAAAAGATGAAAGTTAGTATTTTACTTGAAAACGGAATGTTTTTCGAAGCTAAAGGTTTTGGAGCTGAGGGAACCGAAGTTGGAGAAATAGTTTTTAATACTTCAATGACCGGATATCAAGAAATTATTACCGACCCGAGTTATGCAGGGCAGTTTGTTGTTTTTACGATGCCTGAAATTGGGAATGTAGGTGTAAATAAAGATGATATGGAAAGTAAGGGAGCTTGGCTTAAGGGAGTAATAGTCAGAGAATATGTGGATAATTTTTCAAATTTTAGAGGTGAAAAATCTTTAGATGAATTTTTAAAAGAAGAGGGAATTTTAGGAATAAGTGAAATAGATACTAGATTTTTGACTAAAACGATAAGAAAAGAAGGGGCTATGATGATGATAGCCTCAACAGAAATTCATGATAAAGAAGAGCTTGAAAAAATATTAAAATCAACTCCTAGAATTGAAGAAATAGATTATATAAAAGAAGTGACTACGAAAGAGCCTTATGTTCATCCGCATGGTGCTTGGGATGATAAAGAGTTTAAATACAAAGAAAAAAATACCAATAAAAAAATCGCCGTATTTGATTTTGGCGTAAAGAGAAATATTTTAAACGAACTTACAGAAGCTGGAATGGAATGTTTGGTATTGCCGGCATCTACTTCTGTAGAAGATATTATTAAAATGTATGAAAAGGGAGAAATCGGGGGAGTGTTTTTAAGTAACGGTCCCGGGGACCCTCTGATTTTAAAAGATATTCATGAAAAAATAAAAAGGCTTCTTGAAGCTAAGATTCCTATGTTTGGAATATGTCTTGGACATCAGCTTTTAAGTATTTCACACGGATATCCTACGTTTAAACTGAAATTTGGTCACCACGGAGGGAATCATCCGGTAAAAAATATGCTTGGAAGAAAACCGGTTGTGGAAATTACGGCCCAAAATCATAACTATAATGTGCCAGAAAATATAAAGGAAATAGCTGAGGTTACTCATGTAAATCTTTTTGACGGAACAATAGAAGGGGTAAAATATAAAGATGAGCCCGTATTTTCAGTACAGCATCACCCAGAAGCAAGTCCGGGGCCTCATGACAGTAAATATATTTTTAAAGAGTTTTATAAAATAGTAAGATAAGTTATGGATTTAGACTTAATTAACAAATTAATGTTTGGAATTTTTGAGCTTTTTATTCTTTTTGTGGCAATCTTTGCCTTAATAACTACTTTTTTGACATCTCCTCTTATTTCTTTTTTAATCTTTTTCTTTTTAATATATTTTGCTTATTATCTTGCTATAAAGTATTTTCTTAAAGATTTATAGTATTCCTTTGTAAATTAAAAACAGCAATAAAACTCCTACTATTATTCTATAAATTCCAAAAGGAATAAGTGTATATTTTTTAACAAAACTTAAAAACCATTTTACCGCCACATAACAGCTGATAAAACTGACTATAAATCCTATTCCTAAAACCAGAAAGTTTTGGTCTTTAAAAGATGAAATGTTTTTGACAAATTCATATCCGCTTGCGGCAAACATTGTAGGAATTGCAAGCAAAAAGCTAAAATCGGCAGCTGTTTTTCTGCTAAGACCGCTTAACATTCCCCCTACAATGGTAGCTCCGCTCCTGCTAGTTCCTGGAATTAAAGCGAAAACCTGAAAAACACCTATTGTAAATGCTTGGCGGTAGGTTACTTTTTCTACTTCTTTAACTTTTACCTTTTCTTCGGAATATAATTTTTCAACGATAAAAAACACAATTCCCCCGATTATAAACATCCATGCAACGGTGGTTAAAGTAAAAAGTTCTTTTATCTGATGTCTAAGTAGAAAACCTACGATTGCCAATGGTAGAAAAGCCAAGAAGACTTTTTTCCATAGTTCTATTTCCTTAAAATTGATTTTATCAAGGTATATCATAACAATCGCCAGTGTAGCTCCAAGCTGTATTATTACTTCAAAAGCCACATTTGTTAAAGTCTGTTTTAGCCCTAACAGGGTTGATACTAAAATCATATGGGCTGTTGATGATATGGGAAGAAATTCCGTTATTCCTTCTACGATACCTAAAATAATGCTTTCTATTATCGTCATAATTTTTCTCCCTCTTCTAAAATTTTGTTAAATACTTTTAGAGTCATTTTAACGTCTTCTAAAGCGTCATGATAATTCGCGTTTTGATGACCTAAAAAAAACGCTACGGCTTCTTCAAGACGCGGTTGTTTTTTCTTATCAAGTACTACTATATCCCATGAATAAAACATCGTATCGAAAATAGGAATATCTATAATATTTGGAAAATGTTTTGCTCTTTCAAGTTCTCTTTTTAAAACCCCGAAATCATAAAATACGTTATGACCCACAATCATATCAAGAGAATTAAAAATTTCTAAGATTTCGTCTTTTTTTTCCGAGAAAGTAGGTTTATTTTTTAAATCTTCCTGTTTTATCTTATGAACCTCATAAGCCTCTTCACTAATTTTCGCTTTCGGGTTTAAAAACTCATAAATTTCTTCCGTTTTCATATTTTCCATATCCTGAATTACGAACGCATATGAAATGATATATCCGTAAATATCGGTGGTTTCCGTATCGAAGACTCCTATTTTTTTTACTTTTGCTTCTTTTGGAGTGTTTTTTAAATCGTTTATATAAAATTTTAAAAATTCTTTTGAATTAAAAGCTTTTTGGGCGGGAATTGGTTTTAGTCTTTTCATAATTCCGTCTCTTTCTAATATTGTAGAGACTAAATAATCCTGATAATTTCTAAAGATAATATTTTCATGAATGTCTTCTTTTAAGCATTTAGTAAGGTAGCTTTTATCTTTTTTTAATTCATTTAAAGCGTATTTTTTTGTTTTTTTATTAAAAATGCTAGCGCGTCTTAAAGCTTCTATTTTTTGAGGCAGTCTCAAATTTTTCCTTTTTGGTGAAATTATAACAATTTAAGGTATAATTACATATAAAAAAGGTTTTCAATGCCAAAAAGAGAAGATATAAAAACTATTTTGCTTATAGGCTCAGGACCTATAGTAATAGGTCAGGCGTGTGAATTTGACTATTCTGGCGTTCAAGCTGCAAAAACCTTAAAATCTCTTGGATATAGAGTTGTTCTTATTAATTCAAACCCGGCTACTATTATGACTGACCCTGAATTTGCTGATGCTACATATATTGAACCGATTACTCCGGAAATTGTAAAAAAGATTATTGAAAAAGAAAATGTGGATGCGATACTTCCTACTATGGGAGGTCAAACAGCTCTTAATGTTGCTATGGAGATGTATGAAAAAGGAATGCTTGAAGGGGTTGAATTTTTAGGGGCGAACCCTGAAGCTATTAAAAAGGGAGAAGACAGGGAAGCTTTTAAGCAGGCTATGGAAAAAATAGGAATGGATTTGCCAAAATCCGCAACTGCTCATACTCTTGATGAAGCTATTTCTATTGCAAAAGAGATAGGTTTTCCTTTAATAGTTAGGGCCGCTTATACCCTTGGAGGACTTGGAAGCGGTGTTGCTTATAATATGGATGAATTTAAAGAACTCGCAAAAACGGGTCTTGAAGCAAGCCCTATTAGCGAAATTGAGATTATGGAAAGTATGCTTGGTTGGAAAGAATACGAAATGGAAGTTATCCGTGACAGGGAAGATAACTGTATTATAGTGTGTTCGATTGAAAATTTTGACCCTATGGGTGTTCACACAGGAGATAGCATTACGGTAGCACCGGCTCTTACACTTACAGATAAAGAATATCAAAGAATGAGAGATGCTTCTTTTGCTATTCTTAGAGAAATAGGCGTAGATACGGGAGGAAGTAACGTTCAGTTTGCTATTAATCCAAAAAACGGAAGAATGATAGTAATTGAAATGAACCCAAGAGTTTCTAGAAGTAGTGCTCTTGCTTCTAAAGCTACCGGTTATCCGATAGCAAAAGTTGCAACACTTCTGGCAGTTGGTTATACTCTTGATGAAATTAAAAATGATATAACAGGCACTACTGCTAGTTTTGAGCCTGTAATAGATTATGTCGTTACAAAAATTCCTCGATTTACATTTGAAAAATTCCCGCAAGCGGATTCTACTCTTACGACTTCTATGAAGAGTGTTGGCGAAGTTATGTCTATTGGAAGAACGTTTAAAGAATCTCTTCAAAAAGCGCTGTGTAGTTTAGAAACGGGACTTGACGGGTTTGAAAGACGCGAATGTGATGAAGAAACTCTTAAGAAAAAACTTAGAATTCCAAATGACGAGAGAATTTTATATGTAGCAGAAGCTTTTAGAAAAGGAAAAAGTATTGATGAGGTATTTGAACTGACTCAAATAGACCCTTGGTTTTTGAATCAGATTAAAGAAATTGTAGATTTTGAAAAGACAATAGATATTGAGATATTAAATAACGAAGAAAAATTAAGACGCGCTAAAACATACGGATTTAGCGATAGAATGGTTGCTAAGCTTATCGGTGTTAGCGAAAATGATGTATATAACGCCAGAAAAAGACTTGGAGTTGAACTTGATTACAACGAAGTTGATACCTGTGCGGCTGAATTTGATACCACTACAAGTTATCTTTATTCTTCAACAAACGTTACAAAAAACGTTCCTTTAAGAGAATCTGATTTAAAAGGTGATAAAAAAGTATTAATTCTTGGAGGGGGTCCAAACAGAATAGGACAGGGAATTGAGTTTGATTACTGCTGTGTACATGCGGCTTTTGCACTTGAAGATTTAGGAGTTAAAACGATAATGTATAATTGTAACCCTGAAACCGTATCAACCGATTATGATACAAGTGATGTTCTTTATTTTGAACCTATTGATTTTGAAAGAGTTAGAAACGTGGTAGAACTTGAAAATCCCGATGGTGTAATTGTCCATTTTGGGGGACAAACTCCTTTAAAACTTGCAAAACCTCTAACAAGTATCGGAGCAAAAATTATAGGAACGAGCGCAAAAGTTATTGATATTGCGGAAGACAGGGAAAAATTTTCGGAATTTATTAAAGAATTAGGTCTTAATCAACCGGAAAACGGAACCGCTTTTACAAAAGAAGAAGCGTATAAAATAGCAAACGAAATAGGATATCCCGTACTGGTTAGACCAAGTTATGTTCTTGGCGGAAGAGCTATGAGAATAGTTTATAATGAAGATGAGCTTAAGGAATATATGGACGAAGCGGTTAGCGTATCTCATGAAAGTCCTGTTTTAATCGATAAATTCTTAGATAGAGCAATTGAACTTGATGTTGACGC
>JBDONV010000110.1:0-1705 GCA_039831165.1 Nautiliaceae bacterium
TTGAGAATTCTTGAAAAATCACTTGAGGTTCTTAAGAAAAAGTCTGATATTAATTTAAGTATAAATTTAGCATTAGAGGATATTTTAGATGGAGAAATAAAATCGTTTATTTTTGAAAATTTTTGTGATTCTTTAGCCAGAAGGGTCGGTTTTGAAATTCTTGAAAGTGAGATAGGAAACTATGACGAAGTTGATGAGTTTATAAAAAGACTTAAAACAAAAGGCGTTTCGTTTGCTATAGATGATTTTGGAAGCGGTTATTCTAGTTTTGTGAGAATAGTAAAACTTAAGGTTGATTACATAAAAATAGACGGAAGCATTATAAAAAACATAGATAAAGACCCTACTTCTCTTAGTATTCTTAAGACTATCGTTAATTTTGCTAAAGAAAACAATTTAAAAACAGTGGCGGAATTTATTCATAATAAAGAAGTTTTTGAAATTGCTAAATCGGTGGGAGTTGATTATTTTCAGGGATTTTATCTTCATGAACCTTCTCCTTTTGAAAAAATAATAAAGGTCTAAGTTTTGTGTGCTATATTTGGAATATTGGGTTCTTGTGAAAAAACAGTAAGAAATTCTCTTAATTTGATGATTCACAGGGGCAGGGATTTTCAAAAAGTAATAAAAAATGAAAAAGCCGTTTTCGGATTTAACAGACTGGCAATTGAAAATATTGATACGAATTTACAACCTTTGAAAAAAGATAAAAAACTTTTTGTATTTAACGGTGAGATTTATAATTATAAGGGTTTGATTAAAAAATACAACTTAAACGCTTGTACCGAAATAGAAACAATTGCTGAACTTTGGGAAAAATTTGGAGTTGAGTTTGTAAAGTTACTTGATGGAATGTTTGCTATAGCTATATTTGATGAAAAATTATATCTTTTCAGGGATGAATTCGGTAAAAAACCTCTTTTTTTTACAAAAAACGCTTTTTCCTCCGATATAAAACCTTTAATAAATATTGCGGGTAAAAAAATTAATTTTGAGGCGCTTAGCGAATATCTGGCCTATAATTCATCTCTTGCTCCCAATACGATATATGAAGGAATATATAAACTTCCGGCAGGATGTTATTATGATGGGGAAATTAAAAGGTGGTTTGATTTTGAAAGAAAAGAGGATAAAACCGTTACGGAAGAAATTGCCGTTAAGAAAGTGGAAGAGTTTTTAATAAAAAGTATTGAAAAAAGATTTCAAGGAGAAGTAGAAATAGGTTCCCTTTTGAGCGGTGGAGTTGATAGTTCTTTAATAGCTGCAATAGCATCCAAGTATAGAAAAATAGACACTTTTAGTATAGGATACGAAGGTTATGAAAATTATGACGAAAGAAGATACGCTAGAGAAGTTGCAAGATATTTAAATATTGATAATTACGATTTTGTTTTAACAAAGAAAAGTTTCTTTACGCATTTTGACAATGTGTTAGATGCCATGGGAGAGCCTATTAGTGACAGCAGTTTTTTTGCGGTTTTTTCGTTGGCTAAAAATATTCCTCTAAAAGTTGTTTTCAGCGGTGAAGGAAGCGATGAGCTTTTTTTGGGTTACAGAAGGTATGAAGAATATTTAGGTTTTTTTAAAGCATATCTTCCAAATAAAAAATGGCTTAAAAAATATATGGAAAGACACCCTGAGGATATAAAAGAGTGGGAAGTTTTTAGAAGGTTTTTTGGAGACGAGCCTGTTTTTAGAGGAATTA
>JBDONV010000096.1:0-1702 GCA_039831165.1 Nautiliaceae bacterium
GCATTTGCGGAAGCCGTTAAAAATATGAAACCGGGTGAGATGACTTTAAAACCTGTAAAAACAAGATTTGGGTATCATATTATTTTAGTTGAAGGTAAAAAAGATAATAATTATATGCCGTTTGAGCAGGTAAAACCTCAGATAATAGAATATTTAAAAAGAGTTAAGTTACAAAAAGAACTTCAAAAGATTAAAGATTCTTCAAAAGTTAGCTATTCTATTCCTAAAAATTAAGGAGGAGAGATATGGGGATTATGGACTTGGTTAAACCAGGAGTTTTAACAGGGAGTGAAGCGGCAAAAGTTTTGGATTATGCAAAAGAACACTCTTTTGCCCTTCCGGCTATCAATGTTGTGGGTACAAATTCGGTAAACGCTGTTATGGAAGCCGCTCGTGATGTTAATATGCCTGTTATTATTCAGTTTAGTAACGGAGGAGCTCATTTTTGGGCTGGAAAAGGTCTTGATAATGAAGGGCAAAAAGCTGCGATTTTAGGTGCTATTGCAGGAGCTAAACATATTCATACTTTAGCTGAGGCTTACGGAATTCCAGTAATTTTACATACGGACCATGCGGCAAGAAAACTGCTTCCTTGGATTGACGGACTTATAGAAGCTAACGCTAAACATAAAGAAAAGTATGGAAGACCTCTGTTTAGTTCTCATATGCTGGATTTAAGTGAAGAACCGTTAGAGCAAAATGTGCAGACATGTAAAGAGTATTTAAAAAAATTAAGTGCGCTTGATATTATGCTTGAAATAGAACTCGGTGTAACCGGAGGCGAAGAAGACGGTGTAGATAATACCGGCATTGATAATTCAAGATTATACACTCAACCAGAAGATGTCGCTTATGCGTATAAAGAACTTAGCGAAGTTAGTGATTTATTTATGATTGCTGCAAGTTTTGGCAATGTTCATGGAGTATATAAACCTGGAAAAGTAAAACTTGAACCTATTATTCTTAAAAACTCTCAGGAATACGTAAGAGAAAAATTCGGACTAAAAGATGAAAAACCAATTAGATTCGTATTCCACGGAGGAAGCGGAAGCGAACTTAGCAAAATTCACGAAGCTATTGATTACGGTGTAGTAAAAATGAATATCGATACCGATACTCAATGGGCTTTTTGGAGCGGTGTAAAAGCTTATATTCAAAAATATTGGGATTATTTACAAAGTCAGATTGGTAACCCTGAAGGCGAAGATAAACCTAACAAAAAATACTATGACCCTAGAAAATGGTTAAGAGAGGGTGAAAAATCGATGAAAGAAAGGGTTATTAAAGCTTATAAAGATTTAAGAGCTATTTAATGCTCTCTTCTCCCATTACTCCTTTTATCTTTAAACAAAACTTCTATCATATAAAAAGAGATGATTTGTTAAAACCTTTTGAAGGTAATAAAGCCAGAAAATTTTATTATTTTTTTAAACGAGATTTTCCTGAAATAAAAAGAGTGATATCTTTTGGGTCTAATCAATCAAATGCGATGTATTCTTTAAGTAAGCTTTGTAAAATTAAAGGATGGGAATTTATTTATTATACTAATCATATACCTTCTTTTTTAAAACAAAATCCTCACGGAAATTATCTTGAAGCGTTAAAAAATGGCATAAAAATAGTGGAGAGTGATTTAAGAGGGGATAAGTTAAGAGAGTTTGTTTTAAATTTAAAAGATAGAGAAACTTTAATAATAGAAGAG
>JBDONV010000165.1:0-1702 GCA_039831165.1 Nautiliaceae bacterium
TTTACTATTCCCTCATCTTCCAAAATCTTTTGAAGAGGATTTATATGAGTTAAAACTCCTCGTTCTATATCTCTTACAAACATAGAGTATTCTTTTATCTCACAGTTTCCATTAGAATCTATATAAGGAGCCTTAAATATTTTTTCATATCGGTAATCTACGTTTAATTGCTGCTCTACGAAATGAACATATGTAAAACTTCTTTGATAATCCACATCAAAAAGAATTATTTTTCCATTATTTTTATATAAAAATCCAAAGGGAGAATCTATACCAAAAGAGGAAAAATTATCTAAGTTATAAAGCTCTTTTTGATATTTTCCCCAAACTGCAAAAGAGTAAATTGGATGTTTCGTCCTTTTAAAGTCTTCTTGTTTTAAAGCAAAATTACTTAAAGTACCTACTTGAGAAGGAGAATTTCTATAATCAAAAGGTTTACCTTTACAAAAATCCCAATTAAAAGTTGGAAAAAGAATAGTTCCTTCTTCTCCAACTAAATTTTTTAAAGTATTAATAAAATGGCTTAATCCTTCATCAAAATTTTCAAAATTATCCCTAAATAACCACAAGTATTTCCTTATATCACTATGAATAAGAACAATATCTC
Organism: Nautiliaceae bacterium; assembly: GCA_039831165.1. GTDB lineage: Bacteria > Campylobacterota > Campylobacteria > Campylobacterales > Nautiliaceae > Caminibacter. Next base: position 608 of record JBDONV010000165.1, read on the forward strand.
CTTTTTTTATAAACTTGGAAAAGAAATTTTTTAGTTTTTCCATAAGAAAAAAACTCCTTTAAAATCTTTACGAAGTCTTGCTTAAAATTATATCTACTATTGTTTTTAAATCTTTAGCTTTTTCTATCTCATCTAAAGAAATTTAATATTAAATTCTTGCTCTAATCTCATCATTAAGTTTACATGATTTAAGGAATCCCAATTTTCTATATTTTCCTCTTTAATATCTTCATCTTTTATATTTTTTAAACTTGCCTTGAATATATCTTCCATAATATTTTTTATTTTTTCTCTTAAGTTATCCATTTCATAGCTCCTTAATATATTTTTTTATACCATTTTTTTCTTCTATCAGTTTAAACCCAGCACTTTCATAAAAATCTTTTACTAAAATATTCTTTTTAGTAGGTATGTATTCTGCAAATACTTTTTTTATATTTTTTGCTTTAAATCTTCCAAAATTTTATTTAGAAAATTATATTCTACTCTTCTCCCGATGACTCTACAACTTAGAAGAAATGTATCTATATAGGCTATATCATTTTCTATTTTTACTATAGATTCTCCTATTATACCTTCATTTCCAAAAATATCCTCGTATTCTAAGGCATACACTACGTAATTTTTAGAATTTATAAATTTCTCAATATCTTTTTCAGTATAACGTTTAGTTGTTAAGTTAAATTGATTAGTTTTTTGAGTAAGTTGGGCTAACCTTGGAATAAATCTTTCGTCATCCTTATAAAACGTTAACTTTATATTTAAGCTCTCTAAAAAATCTTCATAAGAAGAAACATTTTCTTTTAATTTTATTCTTTTTAAGTTTCTAACATATTGTTCATGTTTCTTTTTATCTTCTTTGGTTACCTTTATTTTTGGGAAAAATTTATAAACAACTTCTTCAAAAAACCAAGAATTTAGTTTATACACTTCCTTTGGAAAATCTGGGACTTCCACTTCAGATAAAAAATTTTTTTTACGGTAGCTCTTTCAAAAGGATTATCATCTATAAATACAAAAGAATCTAGGCCTAAATTCAATTCTTTAGCTATTTCTTTGATATTTTCATGCTTTGGTTTCCAATTAATTTTTTTT
>JBDONV010000143.1:0-1693 GCA_039831165.1 Nautiliaceae bacterium
AAGCGCTAAATATTTAGCATACCTGTTTCCAAACAGATTCAAAAACCTTCAAAAGCTCTATTATGACATCTCACCAAACAAAGGGCTTATTGAAGACTCTTCAGATGAGGATTTTTATGTCGCATTAATGAAACTTTATCAAACAAGCTCTCTTACATAAAAAGGATAAAAAATGATATTTAAAAACAGATTTGATGCAGGAATTAAGCTTAGTGAAGTTTTAGATTTACCGCAAAACAGCGTAATTTTTGCAATTCCAAGAGGAGGCGTGCCTGTTGGATATGCAATTGCAGTAAATAAAAAAGTTCCAATGGATATAGTGGTCGTTAGAAAACTTCCTATTCCTTTTAACCCTGAAGCAGGTTTTGGAAGTATTACGGTTGATGGAAAAGTTATTTTAAATCCTAATTTTGAATATCTTTTTTCACAAATTCCAATTGATTCAATCGCAAGAGAAGTTTTAAGTGAAGTTAAAAGAAGAGACTTTTTATACAGAAAAAACGCTCCTTATAAAGACTTAACAGGTAAAACAGCGGTTGTAGTAGATGATGGGTTTGCAAGCGGATACAGTGCTATAGCCGCATATGAAATGCTAAAAAAATACAATCCTCAAAAAATTATAGCAATAGCCCCTGTATGTCCAAGTGACACAAAAAAACTTCTTGAGAATTACTTTGACGAGGTTTATTGTCTAATTGAAAGTGAAAAAAAACCTTTTGCGGTTGCCTCTTTTTATCAGGATTTTCACGATTTAAGCGATGATGAAATACTTGAAATTATAGAAGATTTAAAAGAAAAAAAATTGCTTTGGAGCGAATATGAATAAAGTAAAATGGTTTATATTAACAGGGTTTTATTCGGGGCTTTTACCAAAAGCACCTGGGACGTGGGGCAGTATAGTTGGAGCTATTATTGCATATTTAGTCATTAAGTTTTTTCCAACACCAAACCAAACACTGCTTATGCTTGCAATGCTTTTTTTTGTAATAGGTGTAAAATTTACAGACGAATACGAAAAAAACGGCGGAATACACGATGACAAAAGAATAGTAATAGACGAGATAGCAGGAATATTAATTGCTATAGGATTGCTTGGAGATTTAAAAAACGACACTTTAATAAAAATATTTTTTGCATTTGTCGCATTTAGGATTTTTGATATATGGAAACCTTCGATTATCGGAAGAATAGACAAAAAATTAAAAGGCGGGCTTGGAGTTATGGCAGATGACGCGCTTGCCGGAATTTTTGGGGCAATACTTGCCGGAATCTTTTATATAGGGTATTTGAAACTAAAATCATTAGGATTATAAATGGAAAAAAAAGCCTTTAATACCTTTTCGGCTGCTATGCTTGGAATTGGCACAATGGTCGGAATTGGTATTTTTATAGTTATAGGACTTGCCGGAAGTATTGCGGGAAACCTTGTGTGGCTATCATTTGTAATCGGAGGTATAATTGCACTTCTTAGCGGATATTCTTTGGCAAAACTTGCTATACGTTTTCCAAGTAGAGGGGGTATTATTGAATATCTTGTTCAGGAATTTGGAGAAAATTACATATCAGGAGCATTAAGCGTTATGTTTTATTTTGCACAGCTTGTAACTCTTGCAGCTGTAGCAAAAAGCTTTGGAGAATACGGGGCAAGACTTTTTGGATATAGTTCAGTTTTTGTAATAGATGCTTTTGCTAT
>JBDONV010000238.1:0-6043 GCA_039831165.1 Nautiliaceae bacterium
TATTAGCGAAAAATTAAAAGCTTTCGGAAAACTTTTTGCCATTAAAAACACAATCCCTAAAAGTGTAAAATCGGGAGAATGTCAATATTATATTTATGAAGGTGAAGCTGCAAGCCTTGATAGACTTCCTATTCTTAAAACCTGGGAGCTTGACGGTGGTAAGTTTATTACAATGGGGCAGGTTTATACAAAAAGTATTGATGGAAACGTTAGAAATGTGGGAATGTACAGACTTCAGGTATATGATGATAAAAGGCTTGGACTTCATTGGCAGATACATAAAGACAGCGCTCATCTTTTTTGGGAATATAAAAAAGCTGGACAAAAAATGCCAGTAGCCGTTGCTATAGGCGGAGACCCTCTGTGGACCTGGTGTGCCACAGCCCCTATGCCTCCTGGGATATTTGAAGTAATGCTATACGGATTTATAAGGGGAGAAAATCCAAAACTTGTTAAATGTATAAGTAGCGACCTTGAGGTTCCTGCAGATGCGGATATAGTAATTGAAGGGTGGTGCGACCCTGAAGAGATGGAAATAGAAGGAATGTTTGGTGACCATACGGGGTATTATACGCTTAAAAAACCTTTTCCTGTTATGCATGTAGATACTATTACCACAAAAAAAGACCCGGTATATTATGCGACTGTTGTTGGAAAACCTCCTTTGGAAGATAAATATATGGGATATGCTACGGAAAGGATTTTTTTGCCTCTTCTTAAAACGACTTCACCAGATTTAATTGATTATGCAATGCCAGAGAATGGGGTTTTTCATAATCTGATTTTATGTAAAATCGCTCCAAGATATCCAGGGCATAGCTTACAGATTATGCACAGTCTTTGGGGAGTGGGTCAGATGAGTTTTGTAAAACATGCAATATTTGTAAATGAAGACGCTCCAGAACTTAGGGATTATGAAAAAATCACTGAGTATATTTTAAATCATTTTAACCCTCAAAATATATTAATCTCAAAAGGTATTGTCGATGAGCTTGACCATTCAAGTATTGAGGAGCTTGTGGGCGGAAAGCTAGGAATTGACGCTACAAAAGAGGCAAAAGAGACTGATATTGAGATTTTAGAGGATAAAGAGCTTTTTGAGAGGATAAAAGAGCTTGATGAAAGTGTAGAGGAAGTTAAGCAGTATATGACCTATACCAAAAATCCAGTTTGCGTGATAAAATACAATAAAACAAAAAAAGCCCGTAAGATTTTTGATAAGTTAAAAGCACTGAAAAAACATCTGAAAATTGTCGTTTTTATTAATACGCCTGAGACTTTTAATCCTTATATGCTTGTATGGAGGGTTACGAATAATATTGATGCTCTAAGAGATGTGTGGATAGAAGAAATTATAGGAATTGACGGAACAAATAAAGATAAAAATATTGATGGTTTTGATAGAGAGTGGCCTCCTGATGTAGATACCACCAAAGAAATAATAGCTAAATTAAAAAAATTGGGGTTAATTGAAGAGATAAGCGAAGAAGAACTTAAAAAATATCAAATTATATAAGAATTGACACTATGTATTCTTTTAGTTCTTTTAGTTTTTCTCTGTTATCACTTTCTAATATAAATTCTATTAAATAATTATTTATAGTATATATGTTAATTGTAAATTCAGGTTTTATAGGATTTTCTATATTATCATGTACTGTAAAAAATAAAATAGCTTCTTTTTTTATTTTAAGTTGAGGTATTTCATTATCTTTTATCTTTATAATAGAATTTATATCTTCTGATGTTGTATTAAGAATAAGTGCTTCTGCAGAAACGTCAAGTTCTATAATGTCGGTAAAATTCATAAATAATCCTTATTTTATTTTTTATAAAAATTGTATCAAAATTAAATATATGTTGTAAATACTAAACTTTATTAACTTGAATAATTTAACTTTTTAGGATAAAATTAATCTAAAAAAGGTAAAAATGGAGCTTAAAGAGTTTTTTTTATTTAAAGGACTTAATGAAGAGGAAATTAATCAAATTAAAGAATTTACTATTATAAAAAAATTAAAAAAAGATGAGATAGTATTTTATGAAAAGGAAAATCCAGCTTATTTGCATCTTTTAATAGAAGGGGTGGCAAGAGTATATAAAATAGATAATAAAGGTAATGAACTTATTATTCATAAATTTATGCCTGTAAGTCTTATAGCCGAACTTGCAAATTTGGAAAATATTCCTTATCCTGCTAATTGTGCCATGGATAGTGATGGAGTTATTTTAAAAATAGAATTTGAAAAGTTTAAAAAATTTATGAAAAAAGGTGATGTCTGTTTTTCTATTATGAGTTCTTTACTTAGAAAAATGAAATATTTAGACGGGTTAATTCAAGCTAATTTGGTTCTTGATACTGAAACTAAAATAGCTAAGTTTATATATGAAAATCCTGAAGCTTTTGAAAGCCTGAAGCAACATTCAATTGCTACACTTTTAAATATAAAACCAGAGACTTTGAGTAGAAAACTTAAAAAGTTTAAAGAACTTGGAATTATAGAAAGCATAGGAAATAAATTAAAAATAAAAAATTTAAAGTTAATTAAAGAAAATTTTCAATGGTAAGGAGGAAATTTGGAATATAAGGCCTATAATATAAAAAGTTTTAAAGAATTAAATAAAGAAAAACATTTTTTACCAGAAAATGAAATAAAAGAAATTGAAATAGCCTCTTTTATTTTTCCTTTTAAAGTAAATAATTATTTATTGAACCTTATTGATTGGAAAAATTATAAAGATGACCCGATTTTTAGATTGGTATTTCCTCAAAAAGAAATGTTAAAACTAGAACATTATAAATTGCTTCTAAAATCTATGGGAGATAAAGAAATATTACAAAAGGCTGTTTATGAAATAAGAATGAGTTTAAATCCTCATCCGGCTGGGCAAAAAGAAAATATTCCAGAAATTAATGGAAAAAAACTTGAAGGAAGTCAACATAAGTATAAAGAAACAATTCTTTTTTTTCCAAAACAGGGGCAAACGTGTCATGCTTATTGTAGCTTTTGTTTTAGGTGGCCTCAGTTTACCGGTATTAATGAACTTAAATTCGCTAGTCGAGAAGTTGAGGTGTTGATAGAATATATCAAAGCAAATCCGAGTATTACAGATATTTTATTTACTGGCGGAGATCCTATGGTGATGAGTGCAAAGCTTCTAAGGGCTTATGTTGAGCCTATACTTAAAGCAAAGATACCTCATCTAAAAAACATCCGCTTTGGAAGTAAAGTTTTAAGTTTTTGGCCGTATAGATTTGTTAGCGATACTGACAGTAAGGATTTATTAAACTTATTTAAAGAAATAGTGGACAATGGGTATCATTTGGCTTTTATGGCTCATTTTAATCATTATAAAGAACTTGAAAGTGAAGTTTTGGAAAAAGCCGTTAAAAACATTCAAAGCACAGGAGCAATAATAAGAACTCAAGCACCTGTGCTTAGACATATAAACGCAAGCAGCGAAGTATGGGAGAAAATGTGGAAAAAACAGGTGGCTTTAGGAATGATTCCGTATTATATGTTTATGCCTCGCGATACCGGAGCTAAACATTATTTTGAAATTCCATTATATGAAGCATGGAAAATTTATAAAAATGCTATTAGAAATGTCAGTGGTCTTGCAAGAACGGTTAGAGGTCCTAGTATGAGTGCAACTCCAGGCAAAGTGGCAGTAATAGGTGTTAATGAAATAAACGGAGAAAAAGTGTTCGTATTAAATATGCTTCAAGCCAAAAATGATGAATATGTAGATATTCCATTTTTTGCCAAGTTTGACGAAAAGGCGACTTGGCTTGACGAATTAAAACCGGCTTTTGCAGATAAATTTATATTTGAGCGTTAACCATATTAAAAAAGCCGCCTGTTACCGTATCCATGGTTGCTATGTGGTTATCAAGCCATGGCAAGAAATGTTCGTAAAAATATTTTTTAAGCAATTCATAGTTATCTAGCTCTTTTTTGAGCTCTTCAAGCTCATTTATAATTCTTGTATGTTCCATTTTGTGAGGAATCTTAGCAAAAAAATCATATTTATCCATCAATTTTTCTTCAAATGAGAAATGATTTTTAACATCATTTAGAAATTCTTCATAAATTTTTTCTAAAGGTTCTTTTTTTTCTATTTTTTCAAGAAGCTTTTCAAGAATTTTAGTTTCATTTTCGTGAATTTCATTCATAGGTTCAAACGCCACTTTTTTAATTTCAATCATTTTTATCCTTATAAAGTAATTTTAAATTATATTATAGTAAAAAGCCTCGAAAGAGGGAAGAAGAGAAGGTTTAAACGAATTTTTAGCTTGCTAATTCTTTTCCAAAATCTTTGTGAATATCTCCAGAAATTACACCTAAATTGAAATTTTGCACTAAGAAATTAACAATATCTTCATTTGCAAACTGAGGAGCGTTTGGTCCAATGTAAATATCTTTCATTCCAAGGCTAAGCAGTGCTAAAAGAATAATAATAGCTTTTTGCTCCATCCACATAAGTGCGATTGATACAGGAAGCTCGTTAATGTCTTCAATTCCAAGGGCGTTAGCAACAGCAAGTGCTATATGAACAGCACCGTTAGAGTCGTTACATTGTCCAAGGTCGATATATCTTGGAATGTCTGTTCCAGGTACAGTTCCAAAATCTACGTCGTTAAATCTGAATTTACCACAGCTTGAAGTAATAATTATATGGTCTTTTGGAACTGCCAGGGCAAGTTCTCTAAAATAATCTCTTTTTCTACCAGGTGCGTCACATCCGGCAATTACCCATACTCTTTTTAATTTTCCTTCTTTAATAGCATCAAGTACTTTTGCTCCATAAGCTTCTAAAACAGTTTTATAATGGTGTCCTGTTGCTATTTTTTCGTCACTTTCAAATCCTGTTACATCAGGAAGTTCTAAAGTATGGTCTATCAATGGGTCGAAGTTGTCATTTTCGATTTTTTTAGCACCTTCAATACCTGTAATTTTGTAAGTATAAAGTCTGTCAATGTAGTTTTTAACTTTTGGTGATTTTTCAGGCGGTACGATACAGTTAGTGTTAACCACACATGTTCCGTTCCATTTGCTGAAAATATCAGTCTGGTCATACCAAGCTTTTCCGATATTACCTTTTAAGTTTTTGAATTTTCTTAAATGAGGATATCCGTGAGCAGGAAGCATTTCTGAGTGAGTATATACGTTGATTTTATCGCTTAACCCTCTTTCTTCTATTCTTTTAAGGAGTTTTTCAAGCATATCAAGGTTATGTCCTGAAACTAAAATACCTTTACCTTCAGCTTTATTTTGAGTAACTTCAACAGGTGCTGGTACACCAAGAGCTTTTGTATGAAGGTCGCTTAAAAGGTCCATTACCTTTACTCCTGCATTTCCTACTTTCATAAGTTGTGCAATATGTTCGTCAAAATTAAAGTTTACGTTTGTTAGAGTAAAATATAAAGTTTCAGCATTTACATCATCTATTTCTTTAAGTACTTTTTTAGCTTCTTCATCTCCAAAGTCGTTTATTAGTTCATTGGCATGTTCTCTATATGCGCTAAGACCTTTAAGACCGTAAATCATCATATCCTGAAGTCTTGATTTTGTTGCGTCTTTACCACAAACACCTTTGCTTTCTCCATGACTTCCGCATCCTCCAGGTGCGCTCATTTCACATTGCCAGCAAAGAAATGGTAAATCGCAAGCCTGAGGTTTTTTATTTTCGTTTTTGTTTCCAAATAGTCCAAACATTTTTTTTCTCCTTTTGTTGTTTTGAAGTATTTTAGTTATTATTTTGAAAAGTTTCATTGATTGTGGTCAATAAAAAGATAATTTTTGTAAAAAAAAGGATAAAAATGGTATTAGAAGCTGTTTATAAAAGCAGATGTCCAAGGTGTTTAGGAGATATAACATCTTTTAGGCTAAATAAGGGAGAATTTTGTGATAAATGTATGGAAGAGATTAAAAACTTTGAAATATGCAATGAGCTTGGAAAATATGAAAAATTTTGCAAAGCGGATAAAAAATTAAAAGAGTTTAATAAATTTTTTAAATCAAAAACGGGAAATGAATTG
>JBDONV010000120.1:0-6028 GCA_039831165.1 Nautiliaceae bacterium
TTTGGATACACCAAGCTAAAAGAAAAAGGAAAAGATTTAAATTTTTCCGCAAAATTAACAGATTTAAATTCATCTTTTGACATAGGAAAAATTATTTTAGATTCAAACCTAACTATAAACCCTCAATTTTTAAACTCTTTTACAAAAATCAAAACATTTAAAATTTTAAATTTAGTTGATATAAAAAATTTTAATGAAAAAATAGTAATTGATTTTAAAAACCATTTTTTATATCTTTTAAACTCTACAGTTATGGCAGATTTAAAAAACTTAGATATCTACGTTTATTCAATTAAAAAGCTTATAAAATATACTCCTTTTTCTTTTTTAAAAGACGGCAGCATTTATATTCACATATTAAAAGATAAAATTCTATTAATAACAAAAGCCTTTTTAAAAAACCCTTTATTATTAAATAAACAAAATCCCAACTGCATAGACGCTAAACTAGAAATCGATAAAGATACAATAAGAATAAGCAACAATAATATAAAAGTAACGATAACAAATTTAAACCATTTAAAAGCTTATATTAAAAATGTGGATATAAACATAGAAACCCTTTTAGAGATAATAGATACCGTAGATAACTTAATCCCTAAATCCAAATATCAAACTTCAGATACAAACTTTTATGCAATAGTAAATTCAACAAATACCAATTTAATTTATAAAAATCATAAATTTTTATCTCAAAAAGCCACGTTAGAATATAATGATACATTGAAATTCACCTCCAAATATAAAAAAAGTTCTTTAGAGGCTCTTACCAAAGACAATATTTTGACAATAACAGGATATCACTATCAAAAAGAAGAATTAAGCGCTCTTTTAGAGTTTTTTAATTCATTTAAAGAAATAGACTTAAATTTTAAAATCATTAAACCTCAGCCAGGTCTTTATATAGGGTATATTAAAATAAATCATGCAATTAACGAAAATTTAAAAGCTCTTAATAATTTAATAGCATTTTTAAACACAGTACCTTCTTTATTATCCCTAAATTCTCCAGGTTTTTCCTCAAAAGGATACAAAATAAAATATGGATATATAAAATACGTACTTTATAATAACATATTGTATTTTGACAAAATAAAAATAATAGGAAAAAATATCGATTTTAAAGGAAAAGGAACAATTAATTTAGAAACTAACGAAGTAATATTAAAACTACAAGCAACATTAAAAATGAAATATAAAAAAATACCTATAATAGGTAAAGGAATAAGTCACATTCTTTTTGGAAAAGACGGAAACATAAACGTAAAAATAATTGTAAAAGGAGATTTGAACAATCCAAAAGTTTCTTCAGATATAGGAAAAGATATTATTTTAAGCCCTTTTAATCTCTTTAAAAGGACATTAACTCTTCCTTTTAATTTATTTTAATAACCAAAGAGGATTTAAAATTACTCCTCTTTAGTTTCAGGGACCAAAATTAATTGATAATTTTCTTTTTTTATTACAACACTTCTATTTCGTGGGATTTGTCCCTGCTGTCTTTTAAGAGCATCTATCTCTTTTTGAAGTCTTTCTATCTCCTCTTTAAGTTGGAGAATAATTTCAACTCCTGCCAAATTAACACCTAAATCTCTAACTAAAGATAAGATAAGTTTAAGTCTATCTATATCCCTTTGAGAATAAAGCCTCATCTTACCTTCTGTTCGACTTGGTTTAATTAAACCTTCTCTTTCATATTGTCTTAATGTCTGTGGATGAATATTTAATATTTTACTCACCACACTTATTAAATATACAGGTTCATCATAACTATACATATTATCCTCCTTTCTCCTGCCTCAGCAGGAAATTAAAATTATGAAGGAAGTTTTTCTTCCATCATTTTTGCAAGTTCAGGATCAAGCTCTTCTATTTTAGGAATTATAGGTCTTAATTCCAGATACAAATCTCCTCCTTTAACTCCATATCCTCTAACTCTAAGTTTTTGACAACACTTAGAGTTTTTAGGAATTTTTACATTTATATGACCTTTAAAAGTATCAACTCCCACTTTGCCACCAAACATCATAGTCTTTAAAGGTACATCTATTTTTTTGTATAAATCATCACCTTTTCTTTCCCACTCACTGCTTGGCATAACATCTATTTCTAAAATTAAATCACCTCTATGGCCTTGGAACGTTTTACCTTTTCCTCTAACCCTAAGTTTTTGTCCAGATTTTATTCCTTCAGGAATTTTTATTTTTATGGTTTCCCCATTATAATTTATAGGATAAACCCCTCCGGTCACCGCAATATCCAATGGTATTTGAATTCTTGCGTGAACGTCTAAATCTGGAGCAAAACCTCCTCCAAATCCAAATTCGTCAAAACCACCAAAGCCTCCAAAACCGCCACGAGAACGGCCAAAACCTCCTCCAAAAATAGATGAAAGAATTTCTTCAAGGTCTATATCCTTATGTTGTCTATAAAAATCTTGGAAGTTTTGACCGTTAAACATAGAATCACCCATTTGATCATACTGTTTTCTCTTTTCAGGATCTCCTAAAATTTCATAAGCAGTATTAATTTCTTTAAATTTTTCTTCACATTCAGGTTTTTTACATATATCTGGATGATATTTTCTTGCAAGTTTTCTATAAGCTTTTTTTATTTCATCCTGCGTGGCGTTTTCACTAACACCTAACACCTCATATAAACTTTTTGACATTTCCCCTCCTTAACATAAACTACACCTAATTTTTAATAAGCATATTATACAATAAAATTGAGTAAAAATCAATCAATTTAATTAATTTGACAAACATAAGAAAATAGAAAAAGAAAATTAAAGAAATTTTTGAAGAGATTCTGTAAGAATATTTTTAATATTTTCCACATCTTTTTCATTAGTAGATTCAAAACGGGTAACTAACACCGGAGTGGTATTACTAGCTCTAACAAGTCCCCAACCGTTTTCAAAAATCACCCTAACTCCATCTACATCTACTATCTTTTTAATACCTAAATTTTCTTTATTTTTATTTAAATATTCTTTTAAATTTTCTATAATTTTAAACTTTTTATCTTCGGTTGTTTTTATTTTTATTTCATCCGTATTATATACTTTAGGCAATTTTTCAAATTCTTCTTTAAAATTAAACCCACTTTTTATAAGTTCTATTATTCTAAAAGCTACGTAAATAGCGTCATCTATCCCAAAATATCTGTCATTAAAGAAAATATGTCCACTAACTTCTGCAGCCAAATCACAGCTTTCTTTTTTTAACAGGGTTTTTAAGTTACTGTGTCCCGTTTTATACATAATGGCTCGCCCGAATTTATTTATCTCATCATACATAACCTGAGTAGCTTTTACTTCGCTAATTACACATGGATTTTCCATATTTTTAGCAAAAAAGAGAGCTAATATATCACCTTTATAGTTATAATATTTATCTAAAAAAGCAATCCTATCAGCATCTCCGTCAAAAGCAAAAGCAAAATCTCTTCCCTTGCTTAAAGCATCTTTTACCCATAAAAGATTTTCTTCTTCGGTTGGGTCTGGATGGTGATTTGGAAAAGTCCCATCAGGTTCTTCAAAAAGTATTTCGTAATTTTTTATCCCTATTTTTTCTAAAATATCTCTTAAAACTACTCCTGCTACTCCATTTCCACAGTCAAACACGGCATTTAAATCAAGTCCTTTTAAATGAGAAAATTGATTTGAAATATAGTCAATATAATCTTCTTTCAAATCATAATTAATAACTTCATTATTATCTTCTATTGAAATATCGCTGTTTATTACCTCATCTCCTAAAGCATAAATATCTTTTCCGTAAAAAGGGAGTTTATTTATAGTAATTTTAAACCCGTTATATTCTGGAGGATTGTGAGAGCCTGTAATTTGAATACTGCCTGCTATTTCAGTTTTTCCTTTTCCTTCCAAACATAAAGGTCTGAAATTGGCAAAATAATTAGCCCCTGTCGGAAGCATTCCCCCGCTTATGACTTTTTTGCCGGCTTTATTTAATCCGCTGACAAGCCAATTGTGAAGGATAGGAGAATGTTCTCTTGCGTCATAACTCACAAAAACATAATCTCCTTCAATCCTTTTGCCAAGAAAATACCCTATTTTTTTAACTATATCTTTTTTTAAATCCCTATCAAATATTCCCCTGATATCATATTCCCTAAAAATATGTCTCATTTTTCTCCTTTTTTATAATGTAACCACCACATCAGAGCAAATTTAGCTCCAGGTGTTATAATTTTACTCTCATCAAAAATAAATTTTTCAACATCATCTTTTCTAATTTCTACTATTTCGATATCCTCATCATCAATTCCGCCACCATCATTTACTTTATCTTTTTGCGTAACCTCAACATAATATACGGTCTGATTTGCCGCATTCGTACCGACACTCGCCCAGGTTGATGTTACTTTTTTGATTCTTTCACTCTCAACATCATACCCGCACTCTTCTAAAACCTCTTCTCTTGCTATTTCTATAGAACACTTATCCTTATCACAAAGCCCGGCACATAGTTCATAAGTATAACCGTCTCTGTTTTTAAGAAAAACAGGCAATCTAAACTGTTTTACTAAAACAACAGATTCTAAATCCCTATCATAAATTAATATAGCGACACTGTCCATAGAAGTACAAACTTCCCAACGCCTCTTTTTGCCTTTATAATTAAAAAAAACTTCTTTTAAAGTTAAAAATTTACCACGACATAATTCATTAATTTTCTCAATTTTAATCATTAAAGAACCTTTTTTCTTCTCTTATTTTAGGCGTAAATTCACAATCAACCATAACTGCAAAATTAAAAGGTTTATTTAAAAGCGTTTTGTTAGAGTTATTAATAAAAACTGTTTTTGCATATTTTGTATTATCTATAATATAATTAAGCTCGTCAAAGAAAAACTTATCGTTTTTTATACCTGTAATCACAACTTTCTCACTCTTTCCAAACTCAACTTCTTCAAAAAGAGCATTTATAAAAACAGGTTTAAATCTCTCTATTTTAAAGTCCAATGTATATTTTAAATCATACGTTTCAAAAAAATTTAATGCTTTTGCAAAAAATTTTTTATATACAAACGGTATTTTAATCTCTTCTTGATTAAATTCGCATCTAAAAAGACCTTTTTGAATAAGTTTTATGTTTTTGGCTTTTAAATCTACAATATTTGCAAAAATTTCTTTAAATTTTTCCTTATCGGTTAAAATATATTTTTCTCTTAGATTAATAGCCTTAAAAAAATCTTCATCATCCCGTAAAACAACCACTTTTTTATCAAGGCTCATTTCTTTAATAATAGATAAAGTTATTTCATCGGTAAAATAGATTTGATTTGTAATATTTTCATATTTAAAAACGTTAAAAATAGCTTTTTTTAAATTTTCTATTTTTATCCAGGCTATTTCCTTATCTAAAATAGAAATATTTTTATCAGCGATAATGGCATAAGCTCCGTTCTTTATAGCCTGAGGAATATCGGAAATTTTTTTAGCAAAAAAACAGCTTCCTCTGTTTACTTCATCAACATTATCGGTAAAATGAACAACTTCACTGATATAAGGAGAGTTTAACAGCTCTCCTCCTGTTAAATTCACTAAAGTCTCAATTTTCATTATTTAATCTGAGTTCCCGTCTTTTTAGGTTTTTCAGGTCTTATTAAAGCAAGTCCTTCATCATCTTTTGCCGCAAGCAACATTCCTTCACTCACCATTCCCATAAGTTTGGCAGGTTTTAGATTACTTACCACACACACCTGTGTTCCTTCAAGTTCTTGAGGTTTATAATATTCTTTAATTCCGGCTACTATCTGACGGGTTTTTTCTTCCCCTAAATCTACTTCAAGTCTTAAAAGTTTTTTAGATTTTTTAACCTCTTCCGCTTTTACGACAGTTCCGACTTTCAGTTCAACTTTAAAAAATTCGTCTATTGTTATAATATTTGCCGGTTCTTCTTTTTTAACTTCGGCTTTTCTCATTAGAGGTTTTTCAATTTTAGGAAAAAGCGGAGGTATTTTTTGAATAATGAAATCATCAAGTAATTTCCCTTCCATT
>JBDONV010000188.1:0-6012 GCA_039831165.1 Nautiliaceae bacterium
CATTCCACCGTTTTTACCAAATACAGCATTATACACAGCCATATAGATGTGAATGAATACTACAATAATAATAGCCCACATAAAAATATGATGCCAAAGTCTTACATAAGCAAGTCCGCCAAAAAAGCTTTCAACCGCTTTTGCTAAAGGATATAAAGCTCCTCCAAGACCGTTGTGATAAACTTCGGCATAAAGGGCAAGTCCAGTGAAAATAATACCATAGAAAAACACATACAACATAGTATACGCCCAAAATTGCAATGGATTATAAACACCTTTCGTATGAGGGTGTTTTGCTATAAGCATATAATACATAACTTGCTGAATGGCAAGTTTAATATTAAACGCATCTTTTAAAGAAGCTCTTTCATATTTAGCTTCCGGAAAGAAAAAGAAATAAACGGTCTTATATAAAACCGCACCAATCATAGCAAAACCGAATATTATATGCCATTCCCTAATTTCGGCGTGTAAAAATCTAGTCGGCTCAGGGGATACATTTGCATAAGTAATAAAAGGGTTTGCTAAATAAAAACCTGTTGCAATTAATGCAAAAATAGAAATGGCTCTAATCCAGTGTTGCCATCTATACCCGGCGGAAAATTCGATTCCACCGAGATAGTTTCCCATAACTTTTAAAAATTTCATTTTCCCCTCCTTAGCATGCACCGTAAAGTGGGTCTACTTTGAATTCACCAAGTTTTTTACCTTTTACGTCCATTACATGCACAGCACATGCGATACATGGATCGTAACTGTGGATATTTCTGATAACTTCAAGCGGTTTTGCAGGGTCTGCTAATTTCATACCAATAAGATTAATTTCATAAGCACCTTTTTTACCGTTTCCATCAACTGGTCCCGCATTCCAAGTTGAAGGAACAACCGCTTGCCAATTTTCGATTTTTCCGTCTTTAATTCTACACCAGTGAGATAACATTCCTCTTGGAACGTCACCTATAAATCTACCTTTGTACTCTTTGTTTTTGTCAATTACATAAGGAGTCACTGTAGTTTGGTCTACTTTTAGGTTTTCTACTAAGTTGTTAAACGCTTCAAGGCCGTAATCTGCAATAGTTTTAGTTTGAAGCATTCTAGCAGCAGTTCTTCCAAGAGTCGTAAATAACGCTTCTGCTGGAAGTCCTGTTTGAGCCAAGAATTCATCCACAACTTTTTTAACTTTTTCGTTACCTTTTGCATAGTTAACCACCATACAAGCAAGAGGTCCAACTTCCATAGGTTCTTTATTGTATCTTGGAGATTTAATCCAAGAATATTTTCCTTTAGGATCAGCAACTTTAGTATGAACAACTTTTCCTTCTCCGTCAATACTTTCACCGTCAACATAACCAGTATAGTTAGGAACTGTTTCTCCATTATAAGGATGTCTAAATCCTGTATCTTTATACCAAGAATGAGTTACATCTTCTTCTATTTTTGATTCATCAATTTCATAGAATTTACTAAGGTCAAAATCTTTAATATATCCGCAAGCATCAAACAACCAACTATTTGCTCCCGTTTGCATAGTTCTATATGCAATATAGTTACCTAAATTATTTTTTTGAACAACGCTTGGTTCGTTTCCGTATGCAGCTGCCGCCATTACGATATCAGCATAGTAAGCTCTGTTTGTATAATCGGCAAGTTGTTTGAATTTAGTCATATATTCAGCAAGTCTTGCAGGGTCTTGTAAATCCATAACACAAGTAACGCCACCTACCGTTAAACTTTGTGGATGTGGATTTTTACCACCGAAAATCGCCATCATTTGAGCGGCAATTCTTTGCATTTCAAGTGTTTTTAGATAATGGCTAAGTGCGATTAGGTTTTGTTCAGGCGTAAATCTCATTGTTTTATGACCGAAATATGCGTTTTTAAACGGTCCTAAATCACCTTTTTCGGCAAATTTCGCCACTCTTTTTTGAACCTCTCTTAAATGATCTTCACCTGTAGCAATCGGTTCATAACCTTTTGGCACATATTTAAACGCTTCTTCACTCGCTTTTTTAGGGTCCGCTTTAAGAGCGCTTACAATATCTACCCAGTCAAGTGCGTGAAGCTGATAAAAATGAACGATGTGGTCATGGAAAAACAGCGCAAAATCAAGAAGTGTTCTTGTTAATTTAGCATTTAGTGGCGGTTCTATTCCAAGTGCGTTTTCCACAGCCGTAATACCTGCTTTATAATGAGAATAAGTACAAACACCACAAATTCTTTGAGTCATAAATCCGGCATCTCTTGGGTCTCTTCCTTTA
Organism: Nautiliaceae bacterium; assembly: GCA_039831165.1. Classification (GTDB taxonomy): domain Bacteria; phylum Campylobacterota; class Campylobacteria; order Campylobacterales; family Nautiliaceae; genus Caminibacter. The sequence goes on from JBDONV010000188.1 coordinate 2,259, forward strand.
AGAATAACCTCAATACCTCTCCATAAAGTCGCAGATGAATATGCGTCTTTAATTACGTTATTTTCATCAAGTACAACTTCTACTCTTAAATGCCCTTCTATTCTTGTAATCGGGTCAATTACTACTCTTTTAGCCATCTATTACTCCTTAGGATTTTTAATTGCGCTTAATACCGCATGAGCCGCTATAGCAACACCAGCTACTGTTAAAATAGTAATACCTACTTTATCAGCTACCGCATCGGCATTTACACTCATAAATTTATGGTCCGCCAATGGCTCTTCATACGGTGCCATTGCATCCCAGAAATCAGGTTCACTACATCCGATACATCCATGTCCTGCTTGAACCGGCCAAGATGTATGTTGATTAAATCTTTCTCTACTACAGTTATTAAATGTATAAGGACCTTTACATCCTACTTTATATAAACAAAATCCGTTTTCCGCTCCGGCGTCACCGAATTCTTCTACAAATTCACCTGCGTCAAAATGACCTCTTCTTTCACAAAGGTCGTGAATTCTAAGTCCATAAGCCCATTTCGGTCTATTAAAGTTATCAACTGCCGGAAGAGCTCCAAATAAAATTACATAAACGATTGTCCCTACAATATTTTTAGCGCTTGGAGGACATCCAGGCACGTTAATTACAGGTTTATTTAAAACTTTACTAATTCCAACTGTTCCTGTTGGGTTAGGATAAGCAGCTTGAATACCACCAAAGCTTGAACAAGTTCCCACTGCTATAATAGCAGCCGCTTTTTCTGCGCTTCTTTTTAATTTTTCAAGACCTGTTTCAGCGTGAGGTCCTAATGTTAAATACTCTCCACCGTCTTTAGTAGGTACACCACCTTCTACACATAAAACATATCTACCTGCGAATTTTTCAAGTGCTTCTTCGTAATTCTCTTCAGCCTGCCATCCTGCTGCCGCCATAATAGTATCATGGTATTGAAGATTAATATAATTAAAAATTAAATCATCAAGTGTCGGAGCATCAGTTCTGATTAAACTTTCACTACACCCAGTACATTCGGCAAGATGTAGCCATACCACCGGTAATCTGTCGCTCACTTCGGCAGCTTCAGCAACTATAGGTGCAAATGAAGCTGGAAGTCCCAACGTTGCAGCAAGTGCCGCTGACCATTTTAAAAAATCCCTTCTTGTAAATCCATGCTCTTCTAATACTTCTTTAATCGATTTAGAACCAATTCCAGGAAGTTTTCTAAGAGCTTCGATTCTTTCTTTCATTTGTTTCATTAAAGCATCGTTCATGACCTGCCTCCCATTTTTGTTTGCTCAACCTGTATTATAATATAAATAAATATTCATTTTCAATATTTCTTAATGAATTTTTAATAATTTAGGCACTTTATAGACATTTTTATTATTTTTCGGGTTATAATTTTTTGTTATAACAATATCTTATCGTAATTTTTATTTCTTCTAGTGAGTAACACAAACGGCACATATATCAAAACATTTAAAAATAGTATCTAAATACTCTTTTCTTTCATTCATAAGGGCCGCCTGAGCGGCAGAAGGATTATTTTTTGTACCGTTTGATAAATTAAACTGTGTAGGGACAATAATTTCATAATACTTAATTTTTCCGTCTTTTATTTCCACTTTATGAATAAGACTCCCTCTTGGAGCTTCTATAACCGAAATACCAAAAGCATTTTTAACTTTTGGAGCAATATAAGAAGGCTCACATACATCTATATTTTTAATATTTTCTAGAAGATATTCTATAATTAAATTTATTTCATAAAGTCTGGCAAAAATCCTCGTATAGATTGAATCTTCATACTTTTCATATATCTTTTTTACCAAAGGATTGTTAATGTTTCTAGCAAGAGGCCCTACTTCATAAAATTTATCCTCATAAAATACATTTGAATAAAGAGAAGTTGTTTTCTTTTCTTTTATTTTTTCAATTTTTCCGTTTTTTGAAAAATATAAATTATCCCCTAATACTAAAAATCTATTTAATGATTTTCCTATGTTTTTCGGTAAATTTTCAAAGAATTGTTCTAAGTCCCGAGAATTTCCCTCTTTATTAATCACTGCTTGAATTTCATCCATTAATATTTTCAGCATATCTTCCAATTTGAATATTTCAAGATTTGTCAAATCACATGTAACTCCTCCAGGGATGATATAAGAATTATGAGGAAACTGCCCGGATATTAAAGCTATAATTTTAGAAATAAAAGATGACAACTTTAAAGCTTTAAGGGTAAAACTTCTATCTTTTATTTGAGTTGGAAAAAGAGTAATATAAAACCATTTTATATGGTTTTGAATAATTTCCAACCCTGTGGTAATTTCTCTTAAAATTTTTGCTTTTTGAGTAATTTTAGCTCCAAAAGCATTTTCTATAGCTTCAGCAGTAGCTAAAAGATGAGAATGACCGCAAATGCCGCAAACTCTAGGATTAATAACTAAAGCATCCATATAAGGTCTATTTTGAAGATATTTTTCTATCCCTCTATACTGCCAAAATTCTATTTCGACAAACTCAATAATATCTTTTTTTTCATGAATTTTTAATGTAGCTTCACCTTCAATCTTATTAATTATTTTTTTGTTTATCTTCATGTTCACACTCTATAAGTTTCTTTGTAAGTCTTTCATTGGTTAAACTTTTAGCTATTCCACTAAGAGTAAGATACGCCCTTTTACTCACACCCAACGGAATATTTGCCGGAATTCCCATAAAAGTTTCTGTTTTAAAAAGATTCTCTTTTGGGAACATAGCTTCGGTACATCCAAAACAAGGAGTACCCGAACGAGGTTTAGAACTTACTTCATTCCACAAAATTTTATTACAGCTGCTATGTGTAAAAGGTCCTTGACAACCTTGAAAATAAAAAAGACACCCTTCTTTTGTCCCAAAACTCTCAGCATCTATTTTCCATTCAAAATATTCGTTTCTGGTACATCCCATATGAGAAGTATAAGAAAATATTTCAACGGGTCTGTTAAACTCATCAAGCACTATATTTTTATCTTTTTTTATCATATTAAGAACATAAGCCAACCATTCGGGATGAGCAGGACATCCAGGAATATTAATAATCTTATTTCTACACTTATAAAACTTTCCTTTCGATTCTTTCTCAAACATAAGACCATTTCCAAAAATTCCGCCATATACGGCACACGTTCCAAGCGCAATTACTTTTTTTGCTTTAAAAAAAAGTTCTGTGATTAAAGAGTTTAAATCATATCCAAGTCTTAAAAAATTAGGCTTTATAGCCCCCTCAACAATCAATACATCACAATTTTGAATTTTAAACTCATCACTCTCGAGCAGAGGATGATAAAGAAGTTCAAAACTTTCAAAAAAAGAAGAAACTTCAGGATAGTTAAAAAAAGAGTGGGAACACCCGTTACACCCTACGGCGTCTATCCATATTATTTTATACTTTAAGGGCATTATAAATATTCTCACTTACAGGTTCTATATATTCTTCAAGAGGTTTGCCTAAAATATTCTCCCTGTTTAAAAACGCAAGACCTCCTATATATCCCATAAAGAGACCGAATGCTGCAAAAAAGTCCTGATTTTTAAGCTCTTTTTTTCTAACACCCTCTTCAAAGAAAATCATAATCTCAGTTACAAAAGCTGAAACACAAAGCATTCCCTCACACCCGTTATTAAATATTTCTTTATTAGATAAATAAACTCTCATAAAATAATCTACAAGTTCCGGCTCTTCAACCGCTTTTTTGAAGTATAATTCAAC
>JBDONV010000100.1:0-1668 GCA_039831165.1 Nautiliaceae bacterium
TGAAATTTAGAATGGAAACCTCAATATTGGTGGAACTGCCCTGTGTTGTGTTTTCTTCTTCCAACTTCTCAATATCGTCTAAATCTTCAATATCTTCGATATCTTCTGTTAAATCGTCTAGAATATCTATTTCTTCTATATCTTCGATATGTTCTTCTTCTTCCTCTTCTTCTTTTTCGTTTATAGTTATTATATCGCTGAAAATAGGAATAAAATCTTCATATCCTAAAATTGCTAAATATTCTTTTAAAACTAAAATGTAAAATCTGTTTTTTCTCTCTTTTGCTAAAAAATCTATAGGAGCGAATATAGAGTAGATAAAGTCAAGTTCAAATTTATATTCTTTTTTTGTTTTGTTTAAATCATAAATAGAGGTATAAAATGAATATTGGTTGTTGATGCATATAAACTGAATGTTGTTATAGTCTATATCTCTTTTTAGATAATCTTTTTTTTGGCAACTGTTTATTACTCCCTGATTCAGGGTTAATAATATGGTTGAGGTATATGTCTGAGGATTTTCATTTAGTATTTGTATTATAAATTTTTCAAGTTCTTTTTTATTGTTAAATTCTTTTTTTTGAGAGTTTATAACATTTTTGTTTTTCACAGTCTCTAACAGCAGGTTGTAGTTTTCTTCTTTATAGAAAGATATAAAGTTTCTTTTTATAAATTTTTCTAACCACATAGCGGATGAGCTTTTAGGTAATTTTTAAGTTTTAATGAATTCGAAAGTTTAGTGTATATCTGTGTAGTAGATATAAAGGAGTGGCCTAAAAGTTCGCTTACATCGTTTATTCTGGCTCCTTTATCCAGCATATAAGTGGCAAATGAGTGTCTTAGTTGATGAGGCGTTACGTGAATGCCTATTTTTTTGAAAGCTTTTTGAATAATGTATCTTAAGTTGTTTTCATTAAGTTTTCTTCCGTCTTTTTCAAAAAGGTATTCTTTTTTGGGATTAAGTTCTAGATATTTATTTATAAATTCTTTAAGTTTAGGGTGGATTGGTAGAATTCTTGTTTTATTTCCTTTTCCTGTAATTTCAATCCAGTCGTTTTTAATGTCTTTTAATTTTATATTTGCCGCTTCGCTTATTCTAAGACCTAAAGAAAAAATAATCATAATAGCCAAATATTCTTCCATATTCGCATTTTTAAGGGCTTGTTTTATGTGTTCTAAACTTATGGGTTTAGGCAGGGTTTTTGGTACTTTTATATGTTCATCTCCTACTATTTTGTATTTATATCCTTCCGTTTTTAAAAAATCAAAAAAACTTCTAAGAGCTGAGACTTTTTTAGCTATTGTTTTTTTACTTAGAGAAGCTATTTTTATTCTGTAAGGGGTTATGTCTATAATATTGCCTTCTGTTTCTATATAGTTTAAAGCTTCTTTTATTACACTTTCGTAAGTTCTATATGTTTGGGGAGAGTGAGTCTGTTTTATATATTTTAAAAACTTAGTAGCTTCCTGTTGTAATAGCTTCATATAACCTCTTTGCCTTTTCGTATCTTTTTTTTGCTTCTATTTTTAACCACTCGGGTATTAAAAGTGACGGTTTTAATGTTTTATATTCGTCTATCAAAATTTCAAGCATTATTTTAATTTTAGCTTTATCTTTTGGTGTTATGTTTTCTTTATTGGCTATCTGTTCTATTTTTGCGAAATATT
>JBDONV010000010.1:0-1664 GCA_039831165.1 Nautiliaceae bacterium
AATCAACTCTTATTATGCTGGTAGCTTCATTTATAGGCAGAGAAAAAACGCTTAAGCTATATGAAGAAGCGATAAAGAAAAATTATCGCTTTTATAGTTACGGAGATGCTATGCTTATATTATGAGTTTACTATTTTATCAACCCACATAGCAAATTGAAATTCCGGGAGTGCTCCCATTACTCTGTCGATTTCCTGAGCGTCTTTTAGAGCAACGATTGTCGGAATACTTCTTATTCCAAACTGTGCCGCAACTTCAGGCACTTCTTCTGTGTTTACTTTTAAGAAGTTTGCTTTTAAAGGATATTGTTGTGCTATTTTTTCGAATGTCGGCGCAAACATTTGACATGGACCGCACCATACAGCCCAAAAGTCAATGATTACAGGAACTGTTACGTTTTTTACGATTTTGGCAAATTCAGCTGCGTTTTCGATTTTTATAGGTTTATTATCAAGTAAATTACCCTTACAAACACCACACACAGCTTTTTTGTATTCATCTTTTTTTGGTAATTTATTTAAACTTTTACAGTGCGGACATGCTATTATAATAGTCTCCATATCTCCCCTCCATTATTTTTAGTATGATTGTATCAAGTTTGTTTATTTTTGTCAATTTATAGCTTAACTATTTTTGCTCCGTATCCTCCCATGTGAGACGGGGCGTCTTTAAATTCTTTAACCAAAGGATGATTTTTTAACAGCTCTGTAATTCCTTTTGCCAAAATTCCTTTACCCATTCCGTGATAAATCCATACTTCCTCAAGCCCTGCAAGTGCCGCTTTATTGAGATATTCTTCCGTTTTTTCAATAGCTTCTTCTAGTCTTAGTCCATGTAAATCAAGTTTTACGTCGATTTTATCAGGTTTTGGTTTATAAATTTTTGTAGTTTTCTTAACAGGTGCCAGATATGGTTTAAGAGCGGCTTTTGATATGAGCAGTTTTTTACCGTCAAATTCCACTAGAGCGTTTTTGCCTTTGAGTTCTATTATTGTTCCTACGCTGTTTCCGTATTTTACAGTGTCTCCTACGTTAAATTCTTTTTTAATTTCTTCTTTTTGTATTTTTATTTTACTTCTTATTTTATGAGCTTCGTTTAATTTTCTGTGGGCATCTTTGATGTCTTTTGCTTTTATAGCCTCTTTTGCGGCTTTAATAGCGGCGTTATATTCACGAAGCAATTTTTCTTTTTCTTTTTCGATTTTTTCGTTGAATTCCTCTTTTTGTCTGATTAGAGATTCTTTTAGAAGTTTTACGCTTTCAAGTTCGTTTTCAAGTTCTTTAATTTTTTGTTTTTGCTCGAATTCAAGACGGGCTGATTTTTCAATTAACGTATCAAGTTTTTCCAAATCTTCACTGTATTCTTTTTTTGCTTTTTGAATGATGTTTAGTGGAATCCCGTATCTTTTTGCCGTTTCAAACGCATAACTTTTACCGATTGTCCCTTTTATGAATTCATATGTCGGTTTTTGATTTTTTTCATCATAAATTGCCGCTAAAAGTTCTACTTCTTCGTGTTGGGCAAGAAGGGTGGCAAGACGTTTATGGTGGGTAGTAATAACAATTCGGTTTTTTTTCATAAGCTCTTCTATAATTACCTTAAATAAACTTGCAGCTTCGTTTGCATCCGTTCCAAGCTCTATTTCATCTACCCCTATTAAATAG
>JBDONV010000166.1:0-1660 GCA_039831165.1 Nautiliaceae bacterium
TTGGATTAGGGATTTTGGATTAGGGATTTTGGATTTTAGATTATAGATTGGGGATTTTGGATTTTGGATTTTAGATTTTGGATTAGGGATTTTGGATTTTAGATTGGGGATTTTGGATTATTTGTTTTGTAGGGTTTTAATAATTTTAGTTAATATGTTTATGATACTTTGATTTTTTCGAAATAAATTCTCTGTTTCCGGATAATTATTTAAATAATCGCTTTCTTTTAACAATTTTAACCAATATAAACTTTCTCTTGCTTCTTTGTTTGCAATGCTAAGTTTTGATATAAAATCTTTTTTACTCTGCGCCGCTTGGGACTCTTCAACATTTGCGCCTATTGAAGTTCCGCTTCTTAAAAGCTGTTTGCTTAAAACGTATTCATTTTTAGATTGTAAAAATTTATATACTTTTACAATATCTAAAGCAAATTCAAAACTCAAATTTCTTATTTCATTATCATTTTTCATATAAACCTTTTTTGATTTTGGATTGCATTAAATCCATAATCCAAAATCTCTAATCTAAAATCCAAAATCCAAAATCCCCAATCCAAAATCTCTAATCCAAAATCTCTAATCCAAAATCTACAATTTAAATTATCCCGTATTTTTTGAATACTTCTTTTGCCATTTCGTCTTTTGCCAGCAATTCGTTCATTGCCTTTATAAGCTTTTCCACATACTCTCTGTCGGCTTTTTTGTTAAATAAATCGGAATTTTCCATTTCTCTTTTCGCTTTTTCAACCACAGTCCTTCTGTCCCACATCATAAATCCGATAAGTCCAAATATTCCTGCCGTCAACGCCAATATGAAATTAGTCAGGATTTCAAAGCGTCTGTTCATATCTTCAAAGCGTTTATCAATCGCTTCGAATCTTTTATTCATATTTTCATTCATCATTTCAAAGCGTTTATCAATCGCCTCAAATCGTTTGTTAAAATTCTCATTCATCATTTCAAAATGCTTATCAATTGCTTCGAATCTTTTATTCATATTTTCATTCATCATTTCAAAACGTTTATCAACCGCTTCAAATCGTTTATCGATTGCCTCAAAGCGCAGTTTCATCTCCTGTCTAATCAACTCCTGATTATGTTCGATTTTATCTAGTTTTTTTAGTATTTCTTCGTTTGTGGTATTTGCAAAAAGAGAAAATATTGATATCAGTAATATAAAGATATATTTTCTCATTTATTGCCTTTTTATTGCTATTATAGCATAAATAGTCGAGATAGTTGGGAGGGTGGATAGTTACGGGGTTTGGATTATGTGTTTTTTTATTCTCTTTTCAAAAGCGTCGGATGAGTAGAAGTCTTTGTAATAGCGGTAGGCATTTTGGGAGTAATCTTTTCTGTTTTTCAAAATTTTTAAAAGGGCGTTTTCAAATTCTTCGTATGTTTCGAATGCTTCTCCGGCTTTTGAATTTCTGATATGTGAAAAAAGGACGTTAGAATTTTTATTCACAACTGCCGGTGAAAAGTTTGCAAAGCTTTCTATCAGGACGATTCCGAGGCTTTCGTTTAAAGACGGGTGAATCAGCGCAGCGGCGCTTTTTAAGTAGCGGTGTTTTTCTTCTTCGCTTACAAATCCTAGGTATTTGATTCCATCTTTTTTTATTAAATTCACATTTCCCTTACCTATTATATATAAGGGAAT
>JBDONV010000186.1:0-5922 GCA_039831165.1 Nautiliaceae bacterium
CCAAAGAATTCTTCTGCGTCATTTTTTAATTTTTGTAATATTTTTGCACTGATTTCTTGAGGTGTATAAACTTTTCCATCAACCTCAACAGCACAAGCTCCGTTTTTATCAACAATTTTATATTGAACGTGTTTTTTAGCTTCTTGAGCTTTCGGTTCATTACACATCATACCCATAATTCTTTTTACAGAATAAATTGTTCTTTCAGGGTTTGTGATTGCTTGTCTTTTAGCAGGTTCCCCTACTAAAACACCTTTATCAGTAAAAGCCACTACACTAGGAGTAGTATTTTTCCCTTCTTTATTTGGAATAATTTTTGCATCTTTTCCATCATAATATGCCATTGCTGAGTTAGTTGTACCTAAGTCAATTCCTATTACTCTTCCCATTTTTCCCTCCTTAAAGTTTATTTTTTATTTATTGTGACCATAGATGGTCTGATTAATTTGCCTTTTAGAGTGTATCCTTTTTGATACACGTCTACAATATCACCCTCTTTATGCTCTTCGCTTTGAACATGTTGAATAGCCTGATGATATTCAGGATTGAACTCTTCATGCTCAACAGGTTCAATACCATGATTTTTAAAGGTATCAAGCATCTTTTTAAGAGTGAGCTCAACACCTTCTACCAATTTATCAAAAGCTTCTTCTTTATTTTCAAGCTCTTTTGCGTGAGCAATCGCTAATTCAAGCGAATCGACTACCGGAAGCAGGTCTTTTGCGAATTTTTCATACGCATAATCGACCATTGCATCAGCTTCTTTTTTTAAGATTTTTTTATCGTTTTCGCATTTAGCGTATGCTCTAAGAGCTTCGTCAAGTTTTTTTTGAAGTTCTTCATTCTGCTTTAAAAGTTCTTCTACGTTAATATCTTGACTTTCCTGAGACTGTATTTCAGCTTCAGGGGTTTTTTTACGTTTTTTTCCCATAATCCCCTCCTTTTTAAAAGCTTATAATTTATTATACCTTATAAGCAATATTTAATCAAACAATTAACTTTCAAACATCCTTAAGTACCCAAATTATATAGGGCAATTAGGCTCAAATGTTTTATAACGGTGAAATTATACACTTTTAAAAAGAAAATGTCAAGAAAATTAAATAAAAATATAAAGAAAATTTAGTCAAAAAGACTAAACTTAATTAACCTTTTCATAAAATTTAAGTATAGAAATAAATAAAGCGGTAACGGCCGGTCCTATAATAATACCCCAAAGACCAAAAGACGAGAGTCCCGCTACTATAGAAAAGAAAATTAAAAGAGAGTTTAATTCCGTATCTGATTCAAAAATTTCTTTAATTCCGGCAATAATAAGAGGTTTTACAAAAGTATCCGCCAAAATGGAAATAACCACTATAGAATAAATCATAACTACAACAGCACCCTCAACTTCTCCGTTCGCATAAAGATATAAACTAACCGGACCCCACATCATAATTCCGCCTATAACGGGAATTAAAGAAGCAAAAGCGTACATAATACTAAAAAAGAAAAAATTAAAACCGTAAAAACTAACTATTATTCCAAATAAAACACCTTCAAGCAGTGCAGTTAAAAGAGTAGAATAAAAAACGACACTCATAACCTCGCTTGTACTGAAAAACAGTTTTTCAAGTTTTACGTCTTCAAGGGGAATAATTCTCTTAAAAAAATCAAGTATTTCTTTTCCATAAAGAGTAGCAAAAAAGAAAAATATAATTATTAAAAAAGTATCTTTTATAAAAACTGCGCTTTTAGCGGTAAGAGTCCCTATTATAGGCATAACCGACTCATAAATTTTTTGAATATTATCAGCCGTTAAAAAGCTTTTTATATAATTTCCTATTTGTGATGGAAGATATGAAACCAAATCCTGGGTTTTTTGAATTACCAACTTTATATCTTCTATATTTATATGAGCTAAAAATTTACCCACTGTAATAATAAAATATAATATCGGACCAAATATCAAAATAGAAAGAATAAGAGTAACTATCCCCGTTACTATATACCTATTTTTTATATATTTAGAAATCATAAAATCTATTTTTCCAAAGGATATAGCCATAAGAGAAGCTATAGCTATATCCATAAGATATGGTTTATAAGTCAGATAAACAAAATAACCGACTATTAACGTTAAGAAAGTCAAAAATTTCATGTCTGTTCCTAAAACAAAACGCTTGGCGTCAAATTTAAAATTTCATACGTTTTTCTAGTCGCAATACGACCTTTTGGAGTTTTTTCTACATATCCGTTCGCTATTAAGAAAGGTTCTATCATCTCCTCAATAGTATCTTCATCTTCACTTAAAGCCGCGGCAATAGTGGAAAGCCCTAAAGGTTTTTTGGCATCCACTAAAAGTCTTAAAAACCTTATGTCAAGCTCGTCAAATCCGTGTTCGTTTATCCCAAGTTCGTCAAGAGCGTATTTAGCTATTTTCTTATCTATTAGTTTTTTATCTTCTACTTCGGCAAAATCCCTAACTCTTTTAAGAAGCCTAAGAGCTATTCTTGGAGTGCCGCGGGAACGTTTAGCTATTTCATATGCCGCATCGGTTTTTATATCGTAGTTTAGTTTTTTACTTGCAAGCTTTATAATTAAACTCAAATCCTCAACATTATAAAAATTAAGCCTAAAACTCATACCAAATCTGTCACGAAGAGGATTACTTAACATTCCGGCGCGAGTAGTCGCTCCTATTAATGTAAATTTTGCCACATCAAGCTTTATAGTCTGTGCCGCCGGACCGCTTCCTATTACTATATCAAGCCTAAAATCTTCCATCGCCGAGTACAATACTTCTTCTATTGAAGCTTTTAGTCTGTGAATTTCATCAATAAACAAAATATCACCTTCTTCCAGATTAGTTAAAATTGCAGCCAAGTCTCCCGATTTTTCAAGCATAGGAGCCGAAATTGTTTTAATATTGGCATTCATTTCATTTGCAATAATATTGGCAAGCGTTGTTTTTCCAAGCCCAGGAGGTCCGAAAAAAAGCATATGGTCAAGGCTCTCCCCTCTTTTTTTAGCCGCTTCTATAAAAACTTTCAGGTTTTTTTTAATCTGTTCTTGACCTATATATTCATCCAGATTCTTAGGCCTTAAAGATTTTTCATACCCTTCTTCAAAACTAACTTTTTCAATTTCAACTATTCTCATTTAATATATCTCCTCATCTGAAGGGAACTTTCTCATAATTACATCATCAACATATCTTCTAACAGCACTTCTTACAATCTCAGCCCCGTTTAAATACCGTCTAACAAATTTCGGTTTAAACTCTTCAAAAAATCCGAGCATATCACTCCATACAAGTACTTGCCCCGTTGTATATCTTCCAGCTCCTATTCCAATAGTCGGGATATTTACACTCTCAGTTATCTCTTTTGCCACATCTTCTTTTACTCCTTCAATAACAAGCATTACAGCCCCTGCTTCCTCTACGGCTTTAGCATCTTTTAAAAGTTTTTCTTTTGAGGCTTCATCTTTGCCTTTTACTTTATATCCCCCTTCTGAGCGGGAAAATTGAGGCATAAGCCCGATATGGCCAACAACTGCAATCCCATTATCAGTTAAAAGCTTTATTGTTTCAACCTTTTCTGCTCCGCCTTCAATCTTTACAGCATCGGCTTTTGTTTCTTTATATATTTTTATAGAATTTTTCAAAGCATCTTCAGGAGTATTGTAAGTACCAAAGGGCATATCAGTTACTATATAAGCATTTTTAGCTCCGTTACAAACAGCTTTAGTATGATAAATCATCTGCTCAAGCGTAGTACTTAAAGTATCGCTTTCTCCCAAAAAACTCATATTCAAACTATCTCCAACTAGAATAATATCCACCAAATCATCAAAAATTTTGGCAAACAATGCGTCATAAGCGGTTATCATAGTAATTTTTTCTTTTTTATAAAGAGCTTTAAGTGTCTTTTTCATGCACTTCCTTTTGATATAATTTCTAAAATATATTATACCAAAGGAAATAAATGAAAAAGTTAATAGCTTACATAACAACAGCATATCCAGACAAAAACTTTACTATAGAATTAATAGAATCTTTACAAAATAATGGAGTCGATGCTATAGAACTTGGAATCCCTTTTTCAGACCCAGTAGCCGACGGACCTGTAATTCAGGAAATAAATAAAAGAGCTTTAGAAAATGGATATAAAATAAAAGACACGTTTGAAGTAAGTAAAAAAACAGCAAAAAACATTAATATTTATTGGATGGGATATTTTAACAATTTCTATCATAAAGGCTATGATTTTATGACCCAAAAAGCTAAAGAATACGGTGTAAAAGGTTTTATTATTCCTGATTTGCCATATGAAGAAGCGATTGAATATGAAAAAAAATTTCCTTTAATTTCTTTTATAGCCCCTACGGATTCAAAAGAGAGAATAAAAGAAATTTTAAAAAATCCAAAAGAATTCATTTACATGGTAGCATATGCAGGAATTACGGGAGCAGAAAAAAAAGAGGATTTAAGCGAAATAATAAAAACAGTAAAAGAGATTACAAACACACCTCTTTATATAGGATTTGGAGTTAATGAAAAAACAGCCCGTGAAAAAGCAAAAGGAGTTGACGGAGTAATTGTGGGAAGTGCTTTTGTAAAAGTATTGTTAGAGGATATTCCTAACCGTGAAAAAATAAAAAAAATATGTAAAAAAGCCAAAATTATAAAAGAAGAAATTAATTCTTAAACTTTTCTTAAAAAATTATTGACTTTTTAAGAAAAGTTTGATAAAATTCGATTAGTCATTCGCGCATAGGCTTCTTAGAAGCCCTTGCGGGGGTGATATGGCTTCGACAGGGGCAGAAAGCCCTAAGCTGCACGTCGGCCTGGACAAGCCGTAAAACGGTCCGCTAAAAATAAACGCAGCAAATAACAAAACTTACAGCCCAGCAGTAGCAACAGCTGCTGCTTAATTAAGTAGTTTCGGGCGCCTCCGCCCACTGAGGCTTGCCACCGCCTCGGGCGGAGAGTAAAGCGTGGCTAGGGTTGTAACCTTCGGGTGCGGGTTACAATCCGAAACCATAAGCACTCCTCTCTTCCGCAGGGTTTTGTCCGTTGAACCCGGAAGAGCAGTATAATCAACGGACTAAGCGTGTAGACGCTTAGGGTAATCTGTTTCTGGACTCGGGTTCGATTCCCGACACCTCCACCAATAAATATTTAGGGTCAGAGATAATATATTAACATTACAGTTTTAACTTTTCATCATTTTCCATATAGCCACTACAATAGGCACTTCCAAAATTAACCCTATAATAACCGCTTTTAATGTACCTTCAGGGTCATTTACCAAAGGAAGCCCGCCCGTATTCATACCAAAAAATCCGGTTACAAGCGTCAACGGTAAAAACACCCCGGATAACAGAGTCAATACAAACATTATTTTATTCATTTTTTCATCTTGTTTTGCCCTAAAAAACTCATATAAATAATCAAGTTTTTCTATTGCGTTTTTGGCAAACCTAAAAGCTCTTTGAAAATGTTCTTCAAGGTCTTTAAAAGCGAAATTATCAACTTTTTCTTTATAATGCTTTAAAAATCTCTCAAACGCTACAATTGCATATCCCATCAGCCTTTCTATTAATACAAGTTCTTTTTTAAGTTTCAGCCATTCGTTTGCAAAAGATTTATCTATATTCTCTTCATAAAGCCCATCTTCCATTTTAGCTATTTGCATATGAAATTTATTTAGTTTAGCCAAAATTTTGTCTATCCTGACATCCAAAAACTTATGCAAATCAAAAAAATCCCCGAGATATTCAAACTCTTTTTTATTCCTGTCAAAAATATATATTTTATCTTCCTTTATTAAAAAAGCGTAAGAAATAACCTCCACTTTTTCATCTTTTATAAAAGGAAGTCTTAAAATTAAAACACTGTAATCTTTCGTTATTTCAAAATCACTCGGATGGTCT
>JBDONV010000257.1:0-1649 GCA_039831165.1 Nautiliaceae bacterium
ATGTTTTTAGGAGGAATTGAAATTGATACAGACTACGGATTCAAGGCTCATAGTGATGGAGACGTAGCTATTCATGCCCTAATAGACGCTCTTTTAGGCGCAGCAGGATTTGGGGATATAGGAGAATTTTTCCCTGATAACGACAAGCAGTATAAAAACGTCTCAAGCGTTAAACTCTTAAAAGAAGTTATAAATACGCTTACGTATACTGGATATGAAATAATAAACGCAGATATATCCATTATAGCCCAAAAACCGAAACTGAAAGAATATAAAACTAAAATACAAAGGAATTTAAGCAATATTCTAAATGCTCCTGTAAATGTAAAAGCCACTACTAACGAAAAAATGGGATTTATAGGAAGAGGTGAAGGAATAGCGGTAATTGCCACGGCAAATTTAACATATAAGGATTGGTATGAAGATTATTATAGTAGAAAATGAACTCTACTTAGCCCAAAGCATTCAAAATAACCTAAGCGAAAAATTAAAAGCAAACTGTGAAATTTACGGCTCTTATAATGAAGTTATGGATAAAGAAGCAGATGTATTTATAATAAATACAAACCTTCAAGGTAATTTAAATAATTTAATTACGGAAAAAAAAGATAAAATAATCATTCTTCTAGTCCCTTACGTAACATATGCAAGTGTAACGCACCCTATAGAAATAGGAGCTGACGATTATCTTCAAAAGCCTTTTACAATAGAAGAACTAATAAGAAAAATAAAACATTTAAGAGAATATTATTTGATAAAAGAAAAAGTTAAAAAACTTGAAGATTTTATCGATTTTATATTAAAAGACATTGAACTCACTCTTCCTAAATACTCTTTTCCGATTTTTATCAAATCATCTCCTACAAAAACAATAGAAAAATTTATTTATGAAATAGCAAAAAAAGAAAATGCACTTATAGAAATAGTCGATTTGGAAAAATTCAATAAAAAGAAATTTAATAATAAAGATAAAATATACTTATGTCTTAATTTCGACAAAAAAAACGACGAAGAAATATTAAAATTCATATCTAAATATAAATCCGTCATCCTTCTTCCTAAAAATTACGATAAAATTGAAAAATGCCTTGAAATAGAAGCAAACGCAAAAAACTTTTTTGATGAAGAAATCTTAAGTATAGAAGAATATATAAAATTCATTATAAAAACCCATCAGCACAAATTCCCAGATACTGAGCTTAGTAAAAAACTGGGAATCAGCAGAAAAAGCCTTTGGGAAAAAAGGAAAAAATATGGAATCTTCAAACAAAAGTAAAATTTATATAGACAAAGAAGCGTGGATAACTCTAGCAATGGTACAGGCTGGACTTTTAAATCCTATTGACAAACTTATGAACTCAAAAGAATCAAAGACAGCTGATAAAGAACAAAAATATAAAAATAGACATGTCCCTTTCTCTTTTATTCTCGCTCCCGCTGGAAAAAGAAACGAAAAAGTTTTAAAAAACAATCCCAAAAAGATAGACCTCTTTTGCGAAGGCAAAAAAGTAGGAGAAGTAGATGTTGAAGAAATTTATGAAATAAACCCTCTTGAAAGGGTAAAAACGATTTATGGCACTACAGACGCCAAAAACTATCCCCAAGTGGCAAAAACATTAAAAAGACTGGGAAAATATGCAATAGCCGGG
>JBDONV010000046.1:0-1648 GCA_039831165.1 Nautiliaceae bacterium
ACTTCTTGTTGAAGATTTAAAAGCTTTTGAAGGTTCATTTTTATATTTGCTATTTTAGAAAGTGTTGCGGGATGAAAATATTTAGGAGAAAAATATTCTTTTAAAGGAGTGTTTAGAACTATCATATTAGAAATGGAAAAAGTTTTATTAGTTTCCAAGAAGTTTTTATTTGATTTTAAAATAGATTCTTCCATTTTATCCGTTAAAAACAGTTCGTTAAAGCTTCTTGATTTTATTTCAAGAATTTTTTTCGAATAGTAATTGAACATAATTATTTCATATACTATCAATCCTAAGATTATTGTTTCTATTAAAAAAATGCCTATTAAAAAAGGTTTTAAGTTAAGATGAAGATATTTTTTTGTTATAAAATAATAAATTACTAAAAAAAGAAAAACAATCGAGATAGTAATAAGTGCTAAGTCGATTGGTTCAATTAAATCTTTTAGAGTGATTTTTTGAGTTGAAAATTTAACCGGAGGCATAGGATTGAAATAATATTTTTCTTTAATTTTTTCTATTTCTTCGTAAGGGATTTCTTTTTGGGCTTTTAAGATAATATAATAAAGAAGAGGATATTGTTTGTTTATTCCTATATGCTCTTCTCCGCTTTTATCTATAAACACTTTTGTCGTTTTTAAATTTTTTATGTATTTATTGGTCGGCATGTAAAAAGTAAGGATTGCATCAATTTTTTCTGACGCTAAATCTTTATAAGGTGTTGTGGAATATATAACGTTAAAAGGAGGATTTTTTAATTTTTCTCTTATAATTGAATTTTTAGCAATAAATACCGTTTTATTCTTTAAATCTTTTAGCGAAATTATATTGCTCTTTTTGAGAGTAATAAGATAGTATGGATGATAGTTATAAGCAGGTGTGTAAAAAAAGAAATTTTCTCTTTTTTTAGAGTAACTTAGTGCCATAATACCGTATGTTTTACCTTCTTTTGCAGCTTTAAAGCCTTCGTTCCATGTTTTATAAAAAATGGGTTGAATGTTTAATTTTCCGTATTTGTTAAGAAGTTTTATATAATTTATATGAAGAGAACTGCCGTTTTCATCTACGGGCCAGTATTCCATAGCGCTAAAATATATAACGGGATGATTTTTTAAAAATTCTTTTTCTTTTTCGGAGTAATTAATTGCAAATATAGATGTTATTAAAATAATTAATGATACAATTTGTTTCATAATCCCCCTTTTTGAGCAATGATATCAAATAAAAAAGAAAAATCAAACTGGACAAAAATTATCTTATTTGATATAAGGTTGTATATGAAAGAAATTATAATATTTTTAATGGGAGTTTTTATTGTAGCTAATCAATTAAGTAAAAGCGACAGTCCTTATCTTTTAGCCCATGCAGATAATCCGGTGGAAAAAGTTTATCAGCTTATGAATAAAAGAGGAGGATGGCCTCTTACGATTATTATGACGCCTGAGAGGAAACCTTTTTACGCCGCTACTTACATCCCGCCGCACTTTTCCCAGTTTGGCCCTGGACTTAAAAAGATACTTACGGTTATTGCCAAAGACTGGAGGGAAAACTCGGGGAAAATTAAAGAAATAGCAAATAATTTTGAGGAATATTTTAAAGCAAGCGAAAAGCGTAAATTTGAGGAAGAAATTATCGAAAATGTTTTACA
>JBDONV010000016.1:0-5845 GCA_039831165.1 Nautiliaceae bacterium
TGATGATATTTTTCCAAATTTTCATCATCTATATTACTGCCGTTTATCCATATTCTTTCATTAAATTTTAATATATGTGGAGAAGTGTAATGTCCGACACTATAACCTCTTTTTAAAAGCGTATGAGCTAAAAACCTGCCGGTGGAGCCTTTTCCGTTTGTCCCTACAATATGAATAACAAGAGGCATTTTTATTTTATCTTTTATTAAACTGTACGCCCTTGGCATTCTAAAAATATCAATTTCTTTATAAAAAAGAGGTTTTTTTTCTAAAAATTCATTTACACTCATCATCCGCACAGACTCTGTTTCTTCCGCTTTTTTTAGCAAGATATAATCTCTCATCCGCTTTTTTAATAAGTTCTTCTTTTGAGTTAACTTCTTTTCTTTCCGCAACTCCTGCCGAAACTGTTACGTTTATGCGGGTATTCTTATACATAAATTTTGTATTTTCAATAATCTGTCTGATTTTTTCCGCAAACTTATAAGCACCTTTTTTATCAGTATTAGGAAGAATGGCTACAAACTCTTCTCCTCCAAATCTTCCAATAAGGTCAATATCCCTGGCATACCTTTTAAAAAGAAGTCCCAGATTTTTTAGTATCGCATCTCCTGCGTCATGACCGAACGTGTCGTTAATATTTTTAAAATAGTCTATATCAAAAAACACAACGGAATAATTTGTATTGTATCTTTTATAAAGGCTTTCTTGTTTATTAAGTTCCTCTTCTATAGCTTTTTTATTTGCTATTTTAGTTAAAAAGTCCGTTTTAACTTCCTTACTAAGCTCTTTTACTTTATTTTCAAGCATTTGAATTTTGTGTTTTAATTTTTCTATCTCCTCATCCTCTTTTTTCATCTCAGTTGCAAACTCATCAAGCTCTTTATCAAGAGAAACAGCTATGTTTAAAAGTTTTTCTTTTATACTCTCAAAATCTCCATCCTCACGCCTCCAGTTTTGAAGCTCTATTTTTATATCTTTAATCTCTTTGCTTGAACCATCCGTTTTTTGAAGAATTCTTAAAATTTTTATAGAAAGTCTTTCGGCTATCTGGTCTAAATCTTTTATTTTTTTTCTAAGTTCTTCTTTATCAAGTTTAATTCTTTTATCTGTTAAAAGTTTTAAATCTTGGGCAAAAGCCTTTGTAAGGATAATACTAGGGTCTTCTTTAAGCTGTTTTTTTAAAGCTGCAACCTCATCATTCATAAAAGGAGCATAACTTGGCGTCAGGGCATATATAATACTGTCTATCAAGTGAGAAAAATCGGGACCTTCTTCCATTTTTTTTATTAAAGCATCGATAACCTCAAGAGCGTCTTCACTTCTTATACCAGCAACAGCCGCTCCCTTTTTGACTATTCTGTCATCGAAACTGTCCAGAAAATCAAGCCACTCACTTCTTAATTTTTCCCACTCATCTTTACCCATATAAGGTTTTAAAAAATCTAAATGTTTTATGGCGATTTTTTTAGACCTGAGAATAGGTAAAACGGTTATAACGTCAAGAGCCCTTTTAGTATATAAAAAAAGCTGTTCAATACTTTCTTTTTCTTTGCTTATATCTTCTCTGTTTAAATAATTGATTAAAAAAACCACCAGCTCATCAAGATTTTTAATATTATAACTAGCCGCAATAGCCCTGTATTTTGCATCAAGTTTTGCAAGATATTTCGAAACTTTATTGCAGTCTTCAATTATAATTCCATTTTGTCTGGCTATTTTACAAAAAATTTCCTCATACTCCTTAGGAGTAAATACATATCCAGTGTTTTTAAAATAACTAAGCGCCTTTTTAGCTATATCTTTAATTGTCATAATAAGCCCCGTCCTTTGTAAGTTTTGCAAATAGTTTGTTTAAAGCGTTTATACTTGCTCTTTTATATGCCTCAAGTTTTATCTGGTCCGTCAAAATAGAGTTGCTTTCTACTTTAAAATCATAACTTCCGCTAACTGAATAAATTTTAAGCTTTCCGTATTTATCGGTTATTTTGGCTTTTATATTAACTTCCATTCTATAAATAATCGGATAACCGTTTTCATCGTAATAAATAGGCGTAAGAGAAGAAGAAGCCGAAATAATATCTATAACTGTATTACAGTTATCGTAACAGAGATTTTTTCCTAAACTCGAATAAACTGCATCATTAATAGCATCTTTTAAGAAAATTGTTTCTCTTGGATTTTCGGCGCTTATTTTAACTTTAGCTTTTATATCGCTACCTAAAATATTATCCTGATATACGCTGCTGGGCTTATATCCGCAACCTATAAAAAAAAGAAAAAAAAGGAAAAAAATTTTTCTCAAATTCAGGGTTTATCCTTTTACAACGATATTTACAATTCTACCCGGCACCACTATTTCTTTAATTATTTCTTTACCTTCAATATATTTACTAACCGCTTCTTTTGCGGCAGTTAAGATTTCATCTTTACTAGCATCCGCACTTATACTGATTTCAGCTCTTTTTTTACCGTTTACCTGAACCGGATAGTTAATTTCGTCTTTTTTAAGGGCTTCTTTATCCACTTCTATTTCACCAAAATTATTTCTATTAAAAAGCTCATCGCTGATTTCGCTTGTAATATGAGGAATAATAGGTTCTAATACGTTCATTAATATCCAATACCCTTCCGTATAAACGTCTTTATTATCTATTTTATTAAGAGCGTTTAGAGCTTCCATAGCACTTGCTATTAACGTATTAAAAGCAAACGTTTTTTCATACGTATCTTTACTTCTTTTTAACGTTTCATATACTTTTCTTCTGGCTTCTTTTTCTTCTTTGCTAAGTTTTAAAACGTCAATTTCCGGTTTTTTATCCGTTTTGTAACATTTAGCGGCGTTTTGATAAAGTCTGTTTAAAAATCTGTACGCTCCCTCAACCCCGCTGTCGCTCCACTCAAGTTCCTGCTCAGGCGGCGCGGCAAATAAAATAAAAAGTCTTGCCGTATCAGCTCCGTATTTTGCGACAATCTCATCAGGGTCCACAACATTTCCTTTAGATTTACTCATTTTACTTCCGTCTTTTAATACCATTCCCTGAGTCAGAAGTTTTTTAAACGGCTCATCAATACTTGCATATCCCAAATCACGAAGTGCTTTTGTAAAAAATCTGGCATATAAAAGATGAAGTATTGCATGCTCAATTCCACCGATATACTGGTCAACCGGCATCCAATATTTTTCATCTTCTTTTCTAAACGGCACGTCAGGGTATTTATGAAAATCGGTTGTAAATCTAAACTGATACCAACTACTCTCAACAAACGTATCCATCGTATCCGTTTCACGCTCGGCATCACCTCCGCATTTTGGACACTTCGTATATTTCCATGTAGGATGGGACTCAAGAGGATTTCCACTTCCTGTAATTTCAATGTCTTCCGGAAGTGTTACAGGAAGATTTTCTATTTTTTCAGGAACTATTCCGCATTTTGGACATTTAATAAACGGAAGCGGTGCTCCCCAGTATCTCTGACGGCTTATTCCCCAGTCTCTAAGCCTATAGTTTATCTCTTCTTTTCCTATGCCTAGTTCTTCAAACTTTTTAATAATCGCTTTTTTGGCTTCTGTGTTTTTCATTCCGGTAAATTCACCGCTGTTTATTAAAATACCTTCTCCCGTATAAGCCTGATTTTTATCAATTTCACCGTTTTCAGGTTTAATTACCCATTTAATCGGAAGATTATATTTTTTGGCAAACTCAAAATCCCTCTCATCATGAGCAGGTACCGCCATAACAGCACCCGTTCCGTAATCCATAAGAACAAAATTTGCAAGCCATACAGGAATTTTTTCTTTTGTTAAAGGATGAATTACATCAATTCCAAGATAAACTCCCTCTTTTTCCATAGCTTGACGCTCTTTTGGCAATATTGAACGAATTTTTCTTACTTTCTCTTCTGTTTCTTTATCAAAAAGACCGTTTTCAAGCATAAAATCGACTATAGGATGTTCAGGCGCAAGGGCTGAATAAGTAACCCCGTAAATCGTATCGGGACGGGTTGTAAATACTTCATACCCGTCAAACGCATTTTTTAATTTCTCACGGCTTTCATCTGATAAGTTAAATTTAAATTTAAGCCCGCTTGATTTTCCTATCCAGTTTTTTTGCATTGTAAGAACTTTATCGGGCCAATTGCCTTTAAGTTTTTCGTCAATATCTCTTAAAAGCTCTTCTGCGTATTTTGTAATCTTGATATACCATCCCGGTAGTTCTTTTATTTCAATGGGATTATCACATCTCCAACAACATCCGTCAATTACCTGCTCGTTCGCTAAAACCGTATGACACGTCTCACACCAGTTCACTTTTTGAGTACGACGCTCAAGCAGCCCGTTTTCGTACATTTTAATAATAAATTCCTGCTCCCATCTCGTATATTCTGGATCGCTTGTTGCAAATTCACGGGTTTTACTGAAACTAAGTCCCAGTCTTTGTAACTCTTTTCTCATATAATCTATATTTTCGTAAGTCCATTTTTTAGGATGAATTCCATGCTTAATCGCGGCATTTTCAGCCGGCATCCCAAAACTGTCCCATCCTATCGGATGAAGAACGTTTACGCCTTTTTGTCTGTAATATCTTGCAATCGCATCTCCGATTGAATAGTTTCTTACATGCCCCATATGAATTCTACCGCTAGGATACGGAAACATACTCAAAATATATTTTTTAGGAAGTGTATAATCTTCTTTTGGCTCAAACGCTTTTTCTTCATCCCACTTTTTTTGCCATCTAATTTCAATCTCTTGAGGTTTATACTCTCTCATTCTTCTACTCCCATGTATCTTTTGTTTTTGCTATTTCTATAAAACTTAAAATTATCGTTACAACATTTGCTATTAAAGCCCCTATTGCCATACCATAAGCAGCTTGCAAATCGTTTTTAATTTCAAGATAAAAAAACGCCGGAATAAGATGCAAATCGGCGACTAAACTTGCCGCAAAAAGCTCAGCTGCAACAATATTTCTTATTCCTATTTTTAAAATAGTGGAAATCAGATTAAGACTTAAAGCTATAAAAAGCGCTACTTTATTGTGGTCGTATAAAAAACCCGCTACGCTTGTTAAACTCATAAGCTGAAAAAAAACGTAAACAACCTTTCCCCAATCCATTTTACCTCCTTAGACTACTCCGCCTTGATAAATTTGTCTCATTTTTTCTTTTTCTTTTTTAATTCTCTCTTTTTCGGCCAGTCTTTTTCTGTAATCGTCAATCTTAAATCCAAGCCAGATTAAAAGAGGCGAAGCGATAAAAATTGAAGAATAAGTACCAACTATAATACCTACAAGAAGCGTAAAACTAAACGGTTTGATAATTTCCCCTCCGAATAAAAACAGAGTAAACACCACAAAAAATGTAGTCAGGGAAGTTAAAACCGTTCTGCTTAACGTTTTAGAAATAGCTATATTAATTAAAGTAGCCAAATCTTTAATTTTCGTTTCTCTGACTTCTTCTCTTATTCTGTCAAATACTACGATGGTATCGTTAAGAGAATACCCCATAAGAGTCAAAATAGCGGCCAACACATCAAGATTTACTTCTATATTAAAAGCACTGACAGCTCCTAAAGAGATAATGGTATCGTGCATAAGGGCCAAAACGGAAGCCACTGCAAATCTCCATTCGAACCTGAAAGCCACATAAATTAATATTCCTATTATTGCAAACGTTAAAGCTTCAAGACCTTTTTCTTTAAGTTCATTTCCGACTTTCGCCCCTACAATATCAACTCTTCTTATTTCTACTTTTCCAAGCGGAGATAAAAGTTTTTTTATCTCCGCTCCTAAAGATTTTTGTAAATCCGAACTTACCTTATCAACATTTAACCTTATAAGAA
>JBDONV010000223.1:0-1230 GCA_039831165.1 Nautiliaceae bacterium
TCCCTAGTACGAGAGGACCGGGAGGAGGCAGGCTCTGGTGTACCGGTGGTCCCGCCAGGGGCGGCGCCGGGTAGCCATCCTGTTACGGGATAACCGCTGAAAGCATCTAAGCGGGAAGCCCACCCCAAGATAAGGCCTCCTGCCGTGCTAATAGCACGGGTAAGGACCCTGGGAGACTACCAGGTTGATAGGCCGCAGGTGGAAGCCCCGCAAGGGGTGGAGCTGAGCGGTCCTAATCATCCGAGGCCTTGGAGTTTGCTCTCTCTAACTCCACCTCCCCCTATTTCCCTTTCAAAGCCCTGGTGGCCATAGCGGAGGGGAAACGCCCGTTCCCATTCCGAACACGGAAGCTAAGCCCTCCAGCGCCGATGGTACTGCTCGCGAGAGCGGGCGGGAGAGTAGGTCGCTGCCAGGGCTTTTTTTGTTTTAAGGTGAGCTATTTTGCTAGGTTACCTAAATCTTATACTATCCTTATTTCTACTTTTTAAACTTTTAAAATCAAGTTATATTCTTAAATATCCTCCTATTTTTACCCCCAGTTTTATAGTTTTACTTTTTCTTTTATTTTTAAATTTTTTTCTTTTTGTTTTTAAGATAGAAAAGAAAGCTCTTAATGTTTCCGTGGCAATTTTTAGTTTTATCTTATCTTTAAAATCTTTGAACATATCTTCTTTGCCAGAAATTTTGAAAACTCCGCTTTTTATATTTCATGTAAGTTTTGCTATCCTTTCTTATGTTTTTTCTTTTTTAGCTTTTATTTTCTTTTTGCTCCAAGAAAAAAAAGAGCGTATAAAGCTTTTAATATATCTTTCCTTTTTATTTTTTTCTCTTTCTATAATAATAGGAGGATACTGGGCTTATATATCTTGGGGAAATATATTTTTAATTGATGCTAAAGGTATTTTTTCTATTTTTTATTGGCTGTATATTCTTTATCTTCTTCATCTAAATCGAAAAGAGGAAAAGCTTTATAAAACATCTTATACGCTTTTACCTTTTGTAACATTATATTCTGGATTTTTAGTAAATTTCATTTTTAAGGGTAGTCATGGTTTTTAAATATTTTCTAAGGTTTTCTGAAAGTAGGAAAGTATTTTTTATTTTGCTTATATCTCTTTTTTTAGATATCAATATAATCTCCTATTTTATAAAAGCTAAAGATATACATTTTCAAAACATTTGGATATATGAAAATGAAAAATTTCTTTTCCTTCCGCAAAATATACCTTC
>JBDONV010000223.1:1240-1624 GCA_039831165.1 Nautiliaceae bacterium
TTAAGGTTTTAATTTTTCTTTTTTATATTCTAGTTATAATCATCATTGTAAATGCTTTTATTTGTACAATCAAAAGGCTAAACTTGAGACTTTTTATTCATTTATTTTGGCTATCTACTTTGATGTTTTACATATTTTTAAATCCATATTCAAATATTTATAAAGTTCCTTTTATATTTTCTTTTGAAATAGGAAATACAAAAATCTTTATTCAAGATCTTTATATAGATAATGGTCTTCCAGTTGTTTTGTTAAATGGAAAAAAGCTCTCTATTAATAGGCCCATAAAAATTAAGAATTTCCTAATATATCTTTATAACTTAGATAATCAAGGAATATCCTTAAAAATTCAAGAGGAAAACTATCTAATTTATACGTGTTTCA